>CALFIA010000158.1 GCA_937876275.1 uncultured Actinomycetes bacterium
ATAAACATCGGTGACTGGAGTTCAGACGTGTGCTCTTCCGATCTGATTGCGGAGCGACTTGGCATGCGGGCGGTCTCGGTGCGGAAAGAGCTCTCTGAGTGCTACCGCGTTCTCGTGCCCGACGCTGCGCCGGGAACGGATTTGCGTACAGCGGCCGTGATTGCATGGATTGACGGTCGGCGCATGAGCACTCTGGATTCACATGACATCTAGTACATCGGCGAGAAACGCATTGCGGGCAGTGCGCAGATTCGTTCTTGGTCCGTGGCCGCTGCATATCCGTGGGCTGTGGGCCATCTTTGCGTTGATGATCTTCACCGTCACGTGGCGGTTTGGCGGAACGCAACCGATGCTCCCTCAGACGAAGCCTTTGTTCGCCCGCCTAGTGATAATCCTGGTGGTCACGCTGTTGATGCCTGCCTCGGTGCTCGTTCCCTTGACGATTTACCGACGATTTCGCGGCCGCTGGTCCAGCACGCCCGTAGGCTCCGCCGAGTACTTGATCTCGCTCGCAGCGGCCTCCGTTATCGGTGCGGTGATCGTCAATTTCGTATTGAGATTTGATCCCACGATTAGACAAATCCTCAATGATCCACGGCTCATCGACACTTCGATTCGTTTGTTCGTGCCGCTCTTGGTGATCAATTCAGTTCTGGGAACCGTCTTCGCGCGGATTCAGCGGGAAGCCACCGTGGCGAAAGACGCTCTCGATTTGGTCGTGACCCAACGCCGATTGCTCCTGGAGTCCGAGGAGCGTGTGCGAGGCCAGGTTGCCGCATATCTCCACGACCGGGTGCAAACTGATCTTGTCTCGATTGGCTTGCGCATTCGCGCAGCCGTGAGTCCAGGCCCCGCTGACATGGTCAGCGAAGTAGATGCTGCGCTATCCGACCTCGAAGGGGTTCGGGCAGACAAGATCCGTGCCGCGAGCCGGCAGTTGAGCCCGAATCTCGAGCACGTCACTCTCGAGGAGTCATTGCGAGACCTCGCGAAGACATATCGGCCAGCCATGGTGGTCACGGTGAAGGTGAGTGAATCGGCGGCACGGGAGTTGCGGCTAGGTGACGATGTGAGCCGATCCACCGGGCTCTACCGCATCTGTGAGCAGGGATTGCTGAACGCAGCCATCCACGGTCATGCCACGGAGTGCTCGATCGACGTGACGCTCACGTCAGATGACACGCTCGTCCTCACGCTGACCGACGACGGCTTCGGAATGCAGGGCGACACGATTAAACCCGGAATGGGCATGACCGTGATCTCGGCGTGGGTGGAATCACTGCGGGGCGAGTGGATGCTCGAACCTGCGGATGTCGGAATGACGCTGACTGCTGTCATCCCCGTGGGCTAAGAGCTCGCGCTCGGCATTCGTGAATGCCTCTGGCTGTGCTTAGGTTTTCGACAAGCAAGAAGCCCCCGTCCACTGGACGGGGGCTTCTTGATGTTCGAAGTCTGAAATTAGACGACGCGAACCTTGTCAGCCTGGGGACCCTTGGGGCCCTGGGTGATGTCGAATTCGACTGCCTGGTTTTCTTCGAGTGAGCGGTAGCCATCTGAATCGATAGCTGAGTAGTGGACGAATACGTCTGGTCCGCCATCAGCTTGCTCGATGAAGCCGAAGCCCTTTTCTGCGTTGAACCACTTAACGGTGCCTTGTGCCATGGTGCTAAATCTCCTTAACGAGTGACGTGGCAGACGATATGTCCGTCACGCGGTGAAGCCGTATCGCGCGCCGTCGTCCTCGTGGGGATTTAGTGCTGACATGCCTTTACCTGGAAGTAAGTGTGACGTACAACCGCTGAGATACCTAACGGCAGGGGCAAATTAGTTCAAATTACTTCTGCATCGCTCACTTGCGACCGAGCTCCGGGTCTCTGCCTGAGGAGGATCAGGCCTCATGGGATGCAGTGATGTTATGATGCGGTCATGCGCACCACCCTCGAGATCGACGATGCCGTGCTGGCGGCAGCCCGAGCGCTCAGCCAGTCGACAGGCACGTCGCTCGGGGCTGCCGTCTCTGAACTGGCCAGGAGGGGGCTGGCTCCCAGGCTTGTGGAGAACGGATTCCCGACCTTCGCTGTCTCACCTGAGACTGCTCCGATGACCCCTGATCTCGTACGCGAAGCACTCGACGAGTGAGCTCCCTTCTCGACGTCAACGTGCTGCTCGCACTCGCGTGGCCCAATCATGTGCATCACGCTGCTGCGCGCACGTGGTTTGCGTCATCGCATGAGGCCGGTTGGTTGACGTGTGGTGTGACCGAATCCGGATTCATTCGTGTCTCGAGCAACGTGCGCGTGACGCCCGATGCGCGCACTCCCGCGGAGGCCGCCCTACTTCTTCATCGCATGTGCTCGCTCGGCGGGCATTCGTTTCTCACTGACTCCGTCAGTTTTGCTGACTCATATGAGCTGCTGGGAGAACTCGCACATTCAAGTGCACAGGTCACCGATGCCCATCTCATTCTGCTTGCTCGAGATTCTTCGGCCACCTTCGTGACCTTTGATCGTCAGGCCGCGCAGGTGGCCGAGAAGATCGGCGTTCCCTGCACCTTGCTTCATCAGTGATGCAGACTTGAGTTATGGCTGAACTGTCCGTCGTTCTCGAAGTCTCCTCTACTCGTTCCTTTGCCTGCGCACTGTGGCTTCCGGGTTGGTTCGGTCACGGCAAGACTCCCGACGCAGCGGTCGAGCAGTTGCTGGCCTACCGACCCCGTTACGCACCGATTGCCAAGAAGGCCAAGGTCGCGCTTCCGTCCGACTCCTCTTTGGTGATCGTCGAAGAGCAGGTGGGCAATGGCACCACGCAGTTCGGTGCCCCGGGTCAGATCTCCGATCTCGAGCAGGAGGTCGCCGCGGCAACCCTTCGCCGGATGCGTGCCCTGCATGCCGCCTGTCGAGAGTTGTTCGACGAGGTTTCTGCTGCAGCGCCGGTGGAACTTCGCAAGGGCCCTCGGGGTGGTGGTCGGGACACAGCGAAGGTTGTCGAGCACGTGCTCGAGGTCGAGAAGATGTATGCCACGCGTCTGCGCAAGGAAACCTGGCCCGAGGCCTATTACCTGCGCCGCTCCGGCTATCACTTCACCGATCACGCCTGGGAGATTCAGGATCGGAGCACGGCGTGACGACTCCCGTAAGGAACGCGCGATGAGCTGGACCTTCACAACGCGGGTGTGGGAATGGCGAGGGCCTGCACCGCACCATTTCGTGTCAATGCCACCTGAGGCGAGTGCTGATCTCGCCGATGACGCTTCCTCGCTCAGCTACGGCTGGGGGGCTATCCCGGTCGAAGGCCGTATCGGAGACACCGACTTCACGACTTCCGTGTTCCCCAAGGACGGCGAGTACATCGTGCCGCTCAAGGTGGCCGTGCGTCGAGCGGAAGGTATTGAGGTGGGGGATGAGATCACGCTGACGGTGCACCTGACGGCGCGTCGACAGATCTAGTCGATCTTTCCAAGCACGCGTTCCACCATTTGCTTGCGCATTCTCGGCTGCGCCTGCGCGCTCGGATCGAAAGAGTAGTCGATAGCGACTCCGAGCAGACACGACACGATGCGCTGCGCCTCGCGCTTGGTCTGAGCGTTCGACTTGCTGATGCCCTGCTCGCGCATCAGCACCTTCTCAAATCGCACGACCGCACCATCGATGCGCTGGCGTTCGATAGCGGCGAGCTCCTCGTCGGCCACGGCGTAACCGAGGAAGGCGATCGTGACCCGCCAGTCAATGAGTCGCTCCTCATCGAGGGGAAGCAGTGACTCGATGCAGCCCTCGAGCCCGAGCCCTTGGGCCTCAGCCGCCTCTATGTAGGTGACCTGCTTGGCCGCAGTCCACTGGAACGTGGCGAGAACGAGATCGCGCATATCGCGGAAGTAGGTGCTGACGATGGCGCGGCTGGTTCCGGCCTCCGTGGCGATGCGCCTCATGGTCAAGGCGTGAAGGCCCTCATGGGCCACGATCCCGCACGCGAGCTCGGCAATGCGATCTCGAGTCTTTTCGTGGTCGACCAGGACGGGCATGGCGCCATTCTGCCCTGAGATCACGGCTTGAGGGGAGGACCCATGCCATCTGGCATGTTTTACATGTCAAGTGGCTTCTCAAAACTCAATCGAACGGGTATGGTCTGGCCATCAAGGCGGGCAATGTCCGCCTTCCGCATGCCCCAAGAGCCGAACGAGGAGAGCGCATGAACGAGCAGAACTTCGACGTGGAGGTCGACGTCGTCGTCCTGGGGACCGGTGGCGGAGGGCTCACCGCAGCCATGGCAGCTCACGACTTCGGCGCTGGTGAGGTTCTGATCCTCGAGAAGTTCGGCATGATCGGTGGCACCTCGGCGATGTCGGGCGGCATGCTGTGGATTCCGCTGAATGATCAGCAGGCAGCGCATGGCGTTGAGGATTCCTACGAGGAGGTCGTGGCATATGTCGACGGCCTCGCTGACGATGGACATCTAGAAGCTGAGACCTTCGGCGCCTTCCTGGAAGAAGGCCCGGAGATGCTGCGCTGGTTCGAGGAGAAGACTCCGGTCAAGCTGCGCCTGTTCGAGGGCTTCCCCGATTACCAGTCGTGGGCCGAAGGCGCCAAGGAGTACGGCAGCCGCTCCCTCGATAACGACGTGTTCCCCTTCGTTGAGCTGGGCTCGTGGGCGAAGTGGGTGAACCCGCCGAAGACCGGCTGGCCGCGTCGCACCAGCATGATCGAGGACTACTACTCGCCGGGTCTGAGCGAGGAGGAACTCGCTGACCGCGAGGCACGCGACTGCCGCGGTCAGGGACAGGCTCTCATCGGCTCCTTACTCAAGGGCGTACTCGACCGCAACATCCCGTTGCATCGCGAGTCACGTGCGCGACACCTCATTCATGACGGCAATCGCGTGGTCGGCGTCGTCACCGAGGAGGGCGGAAAGGAACTGCGCATCAAGGCGCGCAAGGGCGTCATCATCGCGACCGGCGGCTTCGAATGGAACGAGAAGCTCGTCAACTCCTTCCTCCGTGGCCCGATGACCGGCCCCGTCAGCGTTCCCGAATGCGAGGGCGACGGCCTGCTCATGGCGATGGAAGTTGGTGCCAGCCTCGGCAACATGGGTAAGTCGTGGTGGCTGCAGTCGAGCATGGAGCTCGCCGCCCACGGCAAGGGCAAGGCGAACTACCTGATCGGCAACTCCGAGCGCACGCGTCCGCGCGGCATCCTCGTCAATCGCGATGCCAAGCGCTTTGTCAACGAGGCAGCGAACTACAACGCAATCGGCCCGGTGCTGTTCAACTGGGATGCCAATCGGCACGACTACGTGAACTTGCCGTTCTGGATCATCGTCGACCAGACCTACGTCGACACGTACCGCTTCTTCAACACGACTCAGGCCGGAGTCGCGCCGCCGTGGGCAGTGAGTGCTGACACGATCGAGGAACTCGGCAACAAGTTGGGCATGGATGGCGCCGTGCTCGATCAGACGGTGACGAAGTTCAATGCTGATGTGGCGAACGGCCGCGACACCGAGTTCGGCCGCGGTGACAACACGTACGATAACTTCTGGGGCGATCGCAAATTCGAGGGCGCCTACCGCACCCTCGGCCCGATCGACACCGCGCCATTCTACGCGGTCAAGATGGAATCCGGTGTGCTCGGCACATGCGGCGGCCCGCGCATGAACGCTGATGCTCAGGTCATCGACTGGAACGACAAGCCGATCGACGGCCTCTACATCTGCTCGAATGCGATGTCGTCTCCGACTGCAGGCGTATACGGCGGCGCCGGCGGAACGCTTGGGCCCGGCATGACCTTCGGCTTCATTGCCGGGCGCCATGCGGCGATGAAGGGCTAGCGAGACTGGTCGTTACGGCAGGTAGTACATGACGTTCGGAAGCAAGAAGCCCCGCGCGAGGTAGCCGTGGGCCATGTCGCTGATCTGGTCTCCGATACTCGGGCCGATCTTCCAGCCCTGCTTCATCAGCGCGTGGCGCTGCTCGGCCTTTCGGTCAGTTGCGATCTGAGTGTTGCCCGCCGGCTTGAGGATCAACTCCCCATAGCCGGTGATGCCGACCTTGGCCAGGCACTGTTCTGTCGCAGCTCGCTCGCTCTCACCACGCCCGGTGATGAGGAATGGCGTGACGCCGAGTGCCTTGAGTGAGTTATAGAGCGCGAGAGTCGGTGCGATCACCGGCGTGGTGCAGTTCTGAACTGAGGTCGCGTACACCCCGACATCAAAGGTGAATGGTGCCGGGAGTGCAGCGAGCACCGGGACGCTGCTGAGCAGAGTGTCATCGATATCGAACACGGCTGCGGCCTTGCAGGCTGTCA
This sequence comes from uncultured Actinomycetes bacterium, assembly GCA_937876275.1. Lineage (GTDB taxonomy): Bacteria > Actinomycetota > Actinomycetes > S36-B12 > S36-B12 > CAIKZY01. The sequence goes on from CALFIA010000158.1 coordinate 6,297, forward strand.
CTTGTTTCGGCTTGAGGCTGCCGCACGTGTGCTTCACCCAGGTCTTCGTCCAGGTGAGCGCTGCCCTGGTAACCGATGCCTGGTCGGCCGCTGCTGCGCCGGAGTTGTAGTACGCATTGATCTGACTTGCGGGGAACGGGCCGATATCCCACGGCGATGTGGCGTTAAGTGACGGAAGATTCTGACCGGTGCCGATGATCGGCTTTCCTGCGCTGATCGCGGCACCGGGGACAACGGGGACTGTTGCAGCTGCAACGCTCGATGCGAGTGCGACCGCGGTGATCGAGGTGCAGGCCATCGCGACGACGTAAGTGCGAACCTTCATGCGCAGATGATGGCAGATGGTGCTGAGCTACTTGGCGAGCTTCTTCGCCATTTTCTTGATCGAGGTCGTGAAGCCCTGACGAGCAGCAGCAGCCACCGGAGTCGCGAGGAACTGGGGGAGCACCGGCACGCGCACGGCCTCGAACCAGTCAAGGCGGCAGCTCGCATTGCCGGTCGACGTCACCGAAAGCTCGACCGTTCCAGTGAGCACAGGGCCGAGCTTGGTGACGTGAACAGTCATTGCCTCGGCGTCGAGGGAGTCAATGCGCATGCGATCAGGAAGCGCGAGCGGCTTGATGCCGGATGTCGCGGTGAACTCAGTGCCCGCGCCACCGTCACCACTATGAATCACGACCTTGGTCAGCGGGACCCAGTCCTCGTGGGCTTTCCAGTCGATTAGTTCGGCGAACACGACATCGGCGGGAAGGGCTATCTCGCGGGTCACGCGAAAGTCGACGTTGGCCATGTGATCGCTCCTCTCGTGGTTCGACTCGGTCGTTCAGTAACTCCACTCTCGCATGTCCAGGCGGGCGCGGCATCTTGGCGCGGGGCGTAGGGACGGGGGTTCATTTCCCTGTCTCTACCCACGTTTGCGTGACAGTTTCGGGGCCAATTTGCGCAAAGAAATTTCGATTTCTTGAGAAATGGCTGCACAAAGGTCGGTGACCTTGGTTCAGGGGGGATGCGCATGCGAATCTGAGGCATTCGTTCTCATAGGTATAGGTGATTTATGTCAGTCTCCACGAGCTCAGTCTTCGGCCGTCGCGCCCTCGCAGCCGCCGCCAGCCTCGCCCTCGCGATCGGTGTTGTCGCCGTCGCGCCGTCAGCCATGGCGGCACCGGCGAAGAAGTCGGTCCTGTGCCTCGGCAAGGGAAGTGCCCCGGCGTTGAAGACTGCCGGTGCGTGCCGCAGCGGCGCGGTCGAGATTGATCTGACCAAGGCAGAGGCGACTGCGCTCATGTCGACCAAAGGCACTCAGGCGCTGTGTGTCGACGTGACGTCACGTGCGGTGCGCGTGATCTCGGCAAAGTCCTCCTGCGCTGCGGGGGAGCGCAAGATCAAGCTGCACAACTCACCGAAGACCAAGCGAGCGGCATCGGAGACCAAGCTGATCGCGGTGCCGAGCACCTTCGCGAACCTCAGTGTCGCCACCGATGCGACGACAGCGACAGTGACCGCATCCGGTGCCGACGACGGTGGCTCGCCGATCACCGGCATCGAGTACCGCATCGAGCGCGCGAACGGCGGCACGTGGACTGACTGGATCGCCGTGCCGTCGAGCCCGTTCACGCTGTCGGGTTTGACGACCTGTGCTTATGCAATTGAGGCGCGTGCGATCAACGCACTCGGCGAGGGCATGGTCACCGGCCCGGTGAGCTTCGCACTGAAGTCCGACAACCCGTGCTCAGCGGCCGTGACCATTCCGCGGGCGCCTGCGGCACCGACTGCGGTGTCGGTCAAGGCCGAGACGCTCGCTGACTCAAGTGTCACTGCGCATGTCACTGCTACTTCGGGCGACGCGGGTACGTCGGCGATCACCGGCTACCAGTACATGCTGTCGACCGATGGCGGTCACTCCTTCGGCAACTGGACGACTGCTCCGCAGTCATCCGCGGGCAAGTTCGACGTCGCTGACCTCGATCCGGGATCTGCATACGCGCTGCGCGTGCGTGCCGTGAACACCGTCGGTGCAGGCCTCTCGTCCGCTGACACGGAGTTCAGCGTTCCGACCATCTCAGCCTTCACTGTGACCGCATCGGGCCTGACCTCCGCGGCGCCGTCAGTCGTCGTCACGGGTGGAACCGTGACATTGGCCATCCCGGCCGCATCAGTCGCGCCGTCGGCAGGCACCGTGACCGGCTACCAGTGGCGTTGGTCGGCTGTCGGCACCTCAACCTGGTCGAACGCCATTGATGCGGGCGCTTCGGCAACCTTCCCGATCGTCATTCCCGGACTCTCTCTCGGAACGAATTACCTGATCGAGGTTCGTGGCGTAAGCGCCTCGGGTACCGGCCCGTGGAGCGGTTCGCAGACTCTCGTGACGGCCGTGGCACCGACCAAGCCGGTGATCACCAACGTCACTCGCGGTGCATCGGGATATGGCTCCGCCTATCGCACTGCAAGCTTCAGCATCTCGTACCCCTCGGGCAACGGTGGAGCACCGATCGACGGTGTTGAGGTCTCCATTCCCGGCGTCGCGACCTTGTCGTACAACGCCACGACCACGAATGACTACTACTGCAGCAACGGCTACACCTACTGCTACGACGGCTACATCTACTCGACATACGACGGTCAGCACACTGTGTCGGTGCGCGCGCACAATGCGGCCGGTTGGTCGGCCTGGTCGGATACCTGGGCATTGGCCTGGAACCCGAGTGCGCCGACCATCAGTTCGGTGACTCCGGATGCCACAACAGTCTCGGTTGCCGTCACTGCACCAACGAACAACGGTGGCGCAAACGTGACGGGCTACGACTTTGCCCTGTCGACCGACAACGGCACGACCTGGAGCACGGCAACCTCGGCGAGCACTGCGTCGCCGTTCTCGCTGACCGGCCTTACCGAGTCAACAAACTACGTGGTGCGCGTGCGTGCGAAGAACTCCGCGGGCTACGCCTCCGACTGGGTGACCTCTAACGCCTTCCGCACCCTCGGCGTGCCGGCAGCTCCGTCGATCACCTCGGCGACCGTGAACGGTACGACCGCATCAGTGAACTTCACTGCGGGCGCCAACGGTGGTTACGCGATCAGCAGTTACTCGTACCAGCTCTCGAGTGATGGCAGCACGGCATCAGGTTCATCCGTTGCCGTGAGCGCTACGTCCTCGCCGGTGTCGGTCAGTGGTCTTGCCGCAACCGGGTCCACCTGGGTGCGGCTTGCCGCGGTCAACTCGCATGGCACCGGCCCGTGGTCATCGTGGTTCCAGATCTCGGTGACCGCAGCAGCCTCTGATCTTTCCGCGAGCTTCAGCAATGCGGATGCCGCTCATCCGGTCGTGACGGCGTCGTGGGGCGCCGTGGCCGGCGCCACCGGCTACGAGGTGCGCTGGGCAACGTCCGCATACGACAGCAGCACGCCTGGTGCATATGGCACTGCAGTGTCGACCACCTCTACCTCGTACTCGATCCCGGCAACGCTCGGTAACAAGTACTACGTGCAGGTGCGCACCACCGGAGCGAACGGCCCCAGCGTGTGGTCGTCCGCGGTGAATGCCTCGGCACTCGGCTCGCTGGGTGCGCTCACGATCGACAGCGTCTCGCTGAAGACCCAGGGTGGAGGCGTGCGTTACGACCTCACCTCCAACTGGTCACTCGCGGGCACTGGTGGCTACCGGGTGACAAGCCAGTCGATGAGCTGGGGCAACTGCGCCGGATCAGGGGTTGGCACGAACGGTGCCGCCGCGTCCGGCTCGGCAGGTTCCGTGACCGCGTACTCCTACTCGGCTCCCGCGAACTACCCGTGCGTGTCTGTCACGGTGAGCACGGCTAGCGGTCCGTCGGCCAGCGCCTCGATTCGGCTGGCTGCCCCCGCAGCACCGTCCGGGTTGACGGCGACCGTGACCGGCACTGCTGCCGTCATCGGATTCACCGCCCCGGCAGCAGTGACGCCGGCGACCCAGGGCTACGCCTACCGCTTCTCGGTCGATGGTGGAACCACCTGGTCGAGCCAGATCGAGTTGGGCAATCCGAGCGGCTCGTTCTCACTGCCCAGCTTGATGATGGGCGCGACCTACCAGGTCGAGATGAAGGCCGGTTCGTGGTTCGGTGTCAGCGGCTGGTCGGCTCCGGTGTCGTTCTCCATCGGCTCTGTACCCGGTGCGGTCTCGGGTCTCTCAGTCGTCGACTCGGTCAATGGCCTGACGGTCGACTTCACGCCCGTGCCGCAGAGTGATCACATCACCGGGTACGAGTACCACGTGAAGGCAAGTGGCACAGCTGACTTCGCAGCAGCGGTCATGGGTGGCACCAGTGCCCCGATCACGCTCAGTGGCCTGACCGCCGGCACGACTTACGAAGTGCAGGTGCGTGCGGTCAATGGCATCGGTGACGGCCCGTGGAGCTCGAGTGTGACTGCCACGGCCTCGTCACAGCCGAGCGCTCCGACGGCAACCCTCGGCGCACAGTCGAGTGATCGCACCACTCGTGCAGTGACGATCACTCCGGGTGCAAGCTCGGGTGGTTCCGCGATCACGGGATACGGATTCGTGAAGGCCGATGACTCCGTCTACATGACGTCATCGTCGGCGACATTCAATCTCGCCCTGCCGCCGTCGGGCACCACGCTGATCCTCCGACCTTTCGTCACGAACTCTGCGGGCGTGCGCAGTGTTTACGGTGATCCGATCAACCTCGGCGTGCAGGTCACTGGCCCGGGCATGCCGGGCGTGAGTGCCTTCTATGACCCGATGTCGGGTGTACTTTCGTGGACGGTTCTTCCCTCCACCGACAACGGTGGCGCCGACTACTACGGCTATGCGATTGAGATCAGCTTCGACAACGGCTACTCCATCGGCATCGTGAATGCCGGGGCAGCGATCTGGACGGGTTCGGCGACTTATGTTGGTTATGCGAATCCGGTGATCCGCGTGCAGACCATCAACAGTGCCCTCGCTCGTTCGCCATGGTCGCTGTACTACGTGGTGCCGATGCCGATGGTGATGGTTGACATGAACGGCACCACGGCCGACATGAAGGCTGAGTGCGACGATTCACTCAACCCTGCTCAGTGCATGATGACGTCGATGATGGCCATGGGCATGCATGAGCACGACGGCACCATGATGGAAGGCTGCGAGATGATGGCGGGCAGCGATCACATGATGATGTGCGCGATGAATGCCTCCATGGCGATGACAGCCTCGATGATGGGTGATCACATGGACGACATGATGAACGTCACCATCCCGAATACCGACCCTGCCACGATCCCGTCGAACAGCACGGCGGGAGCCGGTGGGGGAACATCACCGCAGATTCCGGCGATGCCGATGGGCATGATGCCCGACGTCGCCATCCCGACCCGGTAAGCGAACGCTCGGCCCTACCTCGGGAGTTACTCCCCGAGGTAGGCCTTGCGCAGGCCTTCGACGTCGATCTTCTTCATCTCGAGCATCGCCTGCATTGCGCGTCGAGCACCATCTGCATCGGAGCCGCCGAGATATTCGCCCAATTGCCGGGGGATCACCTGCCACGAGACTCCGTACTGATCCTTGAGCCATCCGCATTGGCCCTCGCTGCCGCCATTGGCGATGAGTGCATTCCAGTAACGGTCGGTCTCTGCCTGGTCGGCGCAGTTGATTGCGAAGGAAATCGCCTCGTTGAAGGTGAAGTAAGGCCCACCGTTGATGCCCGAGAACGGGCGACCATCGAGGGTGAAGTTCACGACGAGCGCCTGGCCCTCGCCCGTACCGGGATTCTCGGCCGCAGCTCGGTGCACGTTGTCGACTGTGCTGTTCGGGAAGATCGAGACGTAGAACTCAGCGGCTTCCTCAGCCTTGCCGTCAAACCAGAGGTTGGGGGTAATCATGGTCGAGACAGTAGCGCGGGTCCCTGCTGCACGCTGTTACGGTCTGCTCACTATGGAGATTCCAGGCGTGACGGTGATTCGCATCGAGGATCCTGCTGATTCGCGCCTTACTGATTACACGGGCCTGACGGATGTCGCGCGACGTTCGAAGCACGAGCCGTCGATGGGCATCTATATGGCCGAGAGCGAGACGGTGATTCGCATTGCCGTGGCGGCCGGGCACCGGGTGAAGTCATTGCTGATGGCCGAACGCTGGATCGAACCGCTAGCCGACCTGCTGCCGCGTATCGGAGCCGATGATTCGGTGGATATCCCTTTGTATGTCGCCGACTATGAGACTCTCGAGCAGATCACGGGCTTCAATGTGCATCGAGGCGCACTCGCGGCGATCTATCGTCCGGCTCTTCCTACTCTCGATGAGTTGCTGGATTCCCTTGACGGCGCCGATGCTCCGCGGATCGCGATCCTCGACGGCCTGGTCAACCACACGAATGTCGGGGCGATCTTCCGCTCGGCGGCGGCGCTGGGCGCCGATGCAGTGCTCATTTCGCCGACGTGTGCAGACCCGCTCTATCGCCGCAGTATTCGTGTCTCGATGGGCACGGTGTTTCAGGTGCCGTGGACGCGATTCGAGTCGTGGCCTGTACTCGGTGAGGTGCTCAGGGCACGCGGATATGGAGTCGCAGCTCTAGCGTTGAACGATGATTCCGTCGACATCGAGGAGTTCGCCAGGTCGATGCCGAATCGTCTCGCGCTCATCCTCGGCACCGAGGGAACCGGCATCAGCGCAGACGCTGCCTCAATCTGCGATGCCATCGTGCGCATTCCGATGCGGGCCGATGTCGACTCCCTGAACGTGGCCGCCGCGTCTGCCGTCGCCTTCTGGGCGTTGAGGGCCTAGCAAGGCTGGATTCACCGGGCAACTATCCTGAAGGCCAACGCATATGTGCAGGGGAGAAGACCATGGGAAAGAAGTCCGACGCGAAGGTCCCAAAGAAGGATGACAAGAAGTCAACCGCGCCTGCGGCAGCCAGCAAGGTCGCGACAGTGCCCGTGCCTAAGGTCATCTGGAAGGACGTCCCCGATGACCACGACTACCCGGCTGCACTTTCTTACCTGGGCCTGTGCGCCGACAAGTCCACTGCGGAGCAGCTCGTCGAAAAATTAAAGACCGCCGAGATCGTGCTGCATCCGGCCAAGGATGTCCTCCGCTCCACGCAGCTTGCTCTTCTGCCTGCAGACGATCCCGCGGTTGTCCGCGATCTCGACAAGGTTGCCCAGGGGCAATTGCTCTCGCCGGTGCTGATCGTGCGCGGCGTTCTGAGTAAGGGCATCGCTGCGGTCATTGCCGACGGTTACCACCGAGTGTGCGCGAGCTATCACCTCAGTGAGAATGAGCAGATTCCCTGCCGCATCATCGACGGCGTGTGAGAAACCCGGAATTACTCGTCTCGCTCATCTGATTTGGCGCCGTCAGCCGATATCTTGTGGTGAGCGCGACCACCTCGGCGTGCACTCGTCGTACTGAACTGAGGAGTTCGCATGGCAGACAATCAGAACGTGAAGCGCCCATTCGGCGTGACCGTGATCATGCTCCTGATCATTCTTCAGGGCATCTTCGGCCTCGTCATCGGAATCTTCGGTGCGTTGAACTGGAAGGACGATACTCCGATCGTCGTCTCCTTGATCACGATCATCATCGCGCTGATCTACCTCGCCGTGGCAGGTGCGCTCGGTCGAGGAAACCGCGGCGCCCGTTTCCTGATCGCGGTCGTCACCTTCCTCGTCTTGATAAACGGCGTGGTCTGGCTCTTCTCCAACGCCTGGGCCGGAATCGTCCAGATCGTGATCTCGATCATCATCCTGCTCGTGCTGTTCAGCCGTAAGGCCTCGGCCTTCTTCGGATAAGCCTTGTCATGAAGGCCCGGTGGAGCGATTCCACCGGGCCTTCATTTATTTGTTACCTCGCTGCGACACAATGTCCTCATGATTCGCGGACTCGGCCTCTACTCGCCCACTGAGGCGATCGACATCATGGATGTCAGAAACTGGGAAGAGCCCGGGGATGGCCCGGTTGAGGACAAGCTTCTCGACGTTCGAAATCGTTGCGGAGATATCCCGGACGCCTTCGTCTGGATCGGTCTCTTCGAGCCCACCAGGGCCGAGCTGCAGATAGTCGCGGATGCCTTTGATCTTGACCATTTCCTCGTCGAGGATGCCGCGAACCCGGCGCAGCGGCCGAAGTTCGAGCTTGATTCAAAGGGCCACGGTCTAGTGATTCTCAAGGCTCTCGATTATGTCGAAAGCACCTCCGACGTAAACACGGGCCAGCTCGCCGTCTTCATCGGCGAGAAATTCGTGATCACCGTGCGTTTCGGACAGATCGGTGACCTTCGGGCAATTCGTTCGCGAATCCAGGCGAGTCCGAACCTTCGCGGCATTGGCCCGGTGGGCGTTCTCTACGCGATCATCGACTATGTGGTCGACGGATATGTCTCGGTTTCCGAAGAAGTGTCGATCGACATCGAGAACCTGGAAACGCAGGTGTTCTCCTATGAGTATGCGGCAAGCAGCGTCGATCAGATCTACCGGCTCAAGCGTGAGAACGTCGAGATTCGACGAGCTTCCGCGCCTCTCGTTCCGCTGGCGCAGCACTTCGTCAACAGACTTGAGACGTGGGTTCCGGAGGAGCTAGACCCGTACTTCCGCGACATTGGCGATCACGTACTTCGGGTGAATGACTCTGTGGAGAACTCCGACAACCTCTTGATGACCTTGCTTATGGCGTCGACGTCACTTCAGGACTCGCAGCAGAACCGCGACATGCGCAAGATCTCTAGTTGGGTCGCTATCGCGAGATCGGAAGAGCGTCGTGTAGGGAA
>CALFIA010000159.1 GCA_937876275.1 uncultured Actinomycetes bacterium
CTCGGCAGTAAACGGGGCATCGATGAGATTGCCGCTGATGATCGCGATGCGTCGGTGACCGAGATTCAGCAGATGCTGCGTTGCCGTGCGCCCGGCCTGAACGTCATCGATCGTGACACCGGGCACGCCTTCCTTGGCCGTACCGATAAGGCTCGTCGACATGCCCAAGGCGATCACGTCATCGAGTTGCGGATCATCGGGTGGTAGGGCGATGGCCAGAACACCATCGACTCGACGACGAAGACGCGGCGCTGGTGGGAGCCGGTGCTGCGCATCGGGCGTACTCACGCTCATGAGCAGGAGATCCATCCCGGCCGACTGCAGGACGTTTTCGACTCCGGAGAGCACTGTCGAGAAGAACCAACGGGAGATGTACGGAGTGATCACTCCGACGCTGCCGGTGCGACCACTGGCGAGCCGCGATGCACTGGGTGAGATCACGTAGTCGAGCTGGGCAGCTATGGCCTGGACTCGAGTGCGGGTTGCCTCGTCGACATTGGGCAGGCCGCGCAGGGCCCGCGACACTGTCGCGGTCGAGACTCCTGCTGCTTCTGCGACGTCACGGATGGTGATGGCCACGATTCCTCCTTGCTGGGCCCCCGAGTCTAGGGAGGAGGCTAGAGCACCAACAAGCGTTTACATGAAAAGGACAGGCTTGATTCAGGCTGTTGCGGCAGCGAGCCTGTAAGCGATGCCATCGAGGATGTCGCATTCCGAGACAGTGATCCGAGGTAGCCCCACGGCTGCGACCACTGCCCCCAGCACGAGGGCACCGCCGCCGATGATGTCGACGCGGCCCGGATGCATGTACGGCAGGGCCGCCCGCTCAGCCCGGGTCATGGCCACCAGATCGGCAATGGCCTGCTCCAGTGCCGCTCGCTCGATCACGGCACCGTGCAGAACGTCGGCGTCATAGGAATAAAGCCCCATCGCGCGAGCAGCGACGGTGGTGACAGTGCCGGCGACTCCGACCAGGGTGCCGGCGGCACGGAGATCGACCGACTCCGCCGCGCGACTCATGGCATCAGCGAGATCACCTCGCACTAGCTCGATCTCGTCAGAGGTCGGAGGGTCTGAATGCAGGTGACGCTCGGTCATGCGCACGCAGCCGACGTTCACGCTTACTGACTGCTCCCCGAGCACGAACTCGGTGGAACCACCGCCGATATCGACGACGAGTGCCGGCGAGACGACTCCGAAGAGCGATCGCGTGGCACCTTCGTACGAGAGCCCGGCTTCCTCTGTTCCCGCAATGACTTCCGGCGAGATTCCCATGCGCGCTGTGACGCCGTTGACGAATTGCTCGCGATTCGACACATCACGGCTGGCCGAGGTCGCGACGAAGCGCGAACGTTCGGCGCCATGCTCGGCGATCAGTTGCGCGTACTCCTCGCACACCGCAAAGGTGCGCGCAAGAGCCGCGTCGGAGAACTCACCGGTGCGATCGACTCCCTCACCCAGACGCACGGTGCGCATCAAACGCACGACATCAGTGAGTGTTCCGTGCGAGTCAACATCGGCGACGAGAAGACGTAAAGCGTTGGTACCGCAATCGATCGCGGCGACGCGGGTCATGCGAGCTGGGCGCACGGCGAGGTGCGCCACCACGGCTCGAGAGCCGCGAGAACCTCGTCGCCCAACGGGTTCACGCCCGGGCCAGCAGCAAGCGCGTGCGCAGCGAGCACATGCAGGCACTTCACGCGATCAGGCATGCCACCAGCACTGATGCCATGAATTTCCTCGACGTCACCCATCGCATAACGGGTTTCGAGATACGACTCATGCGCTGCGCAATACGCGGCGGCGAGCTCCTCGTCGGTGCTCAGACGCGCCTCCATCTCGCGCATCATGCCGCTGCTTTCAAGGGTGCCGATCGCTGACGTCAGCCGCGGGCAGGTCATGTAATACGTGGTGGGAAACGGCGTGCCGTCAGGAAGCCGGGGAAGAGTCTTCACGACAGTCGGGGATCCGCATTCGCAGCGATGCGCCACGTCGACAGAGCCACGCGGTGCGCGGCCCAACTGCAGTTCGATGCGCGCAGTGTCGTCAGCGCTCAGGCCCGGCGACACCGATGCTTCACTGGGCACCGGTGGCCCGGTCGGCCTGCTGAAGTGCGCTGTAGAGCGAGGTGTACCAGCTCGGATTCGGGGTGACGCCAAGGTTGCTGCCATCGAGCGGCTGGCCGTCGGCGCCCAAGGTCACGTAGCCGACCTCGCCGGGCAGTACGAAGTGAAGACGGCGACGGGCTTCGGCGGCCACGAACGCCGGGTCAGCCCAACGCTCCTTCTGAAGCTTGAGGGAGTCCACTTGAGCTTGAGCTGCCGCAACATCGGCCTCGAGTCCGGCGATCTGGGCCCGCTGGGCGAACCACGACTTGATCGGCACGGCCAAGGTGACCGCCAAGATGACGAGCACCACCGCCAGCACGAGCGCGCGCCCGGTGATCGACCCCTTGCGACGGGGGTCGAGCAGACCGGAGGAAGCACTCATACTGACGATGGTGACACGAAAGAGGGGAAAGTTCAGCCGGCGAAACGCGGGAATGCCTTGGCACCCGCGTAACGGCCTGCGTCATCGAGTTCTTCCTCGATGCGCAGCAGCTGGTTGTACTTCGCGACGCGCTCCGAACGGGCCGGGGCGCCGGTCTTGATCTGGCCGCAGTCAGTTGCTACCGCGAGATCGGCGATCGTGACATCTTCGGTCTCACCTGAGCGGTGGCTCATCATGCACCGGTAGCCGTTGCGCTGGGCGAGTGAGACAGCGTCGAGGGTCTCGGTCAGCGAGCCGATCTGGTTGACCTTGACCAGGAGGGCGTTGGCGACGTTGGCGTCGATGCCACGCTGCAGGCGCTCGGGGTT
>CALFIA010000160.1 GCA_937876275.1 uncultured Actinomycetes bacterium
AGGTGCTCGAAGAGGGTCGTCTGACCGATGCCCAGGGCCGCGAGGTCGACTTCAAGAACACCGTCATCATCATGACCACGAACCTCGGTTCCCGCGATGTCTCCAAGGGCCTCAACCTCGGCTTCGCGCCTGATGACAATGACGGCAACGCCTACGAGCAGATGAAGGTCAAGGTTCAGACCGAGCTCAAGCAGCACTTCCGTCCGGAGTTCTTGAACCGCATCGACGATGTCATCGTCTTCCATCAGCTCAGCGAGCCGGAGATCTTCCAGATCGTCGATCTCATGATCGCCGGCCTGGAGAAGCGTCTCGCCGAGCAAGACATGGCCATCGAGCTCACGCCTGCTGCCAAGAAGCTGCTCTCCGAGCGCGGTTACGACCCCGCACTCGGTGCTCGCCCGCTGCGCCGCGTGATTCAGCGCGATATCGAGGACTCCCTGTCCGAGAAGCTGCTCTTCGGCGATCTGAATCCGGGCTCGATCGTCGTCGTCGACGTCACCGGCGAAGACAAGGATCGCGAGTTCACCTTCAACGCTTTCCCGCGCGAGGAAGCACCCGATGCACCTCCGGTGGAGAGCGTCAACTAGTCACACACTCGATACGGCCTTCTCGCGCTAGTGCGCGGGGAGGCCGTATCTCTTTCTCGGCAGTTGTTCGATCATGCCGTCAGTGATCAGGGAAGCGAGGGCTCGCTCTCGCTGCAACGCGTCACTCCAGGCGGCCTCAATCGCGCTTTGCGGAACCGATGACGAGGCATTGCGCAGCACGCGCATGATCGCGCCGCGTGCCTGACGATCACTGCCCTCGAACTTCGCCTGCCGGCGTACGGTGCCCACGTACTCAGGCCGATCATCGGCAAGCCAGCGGCAGTACTCGGCTAGCGGGCACTCTCCGCACTTCGGTGCCCGCGCCGTGCAGACCAATGCACCGAGTTCCATGATGGCGGCATTCCAGGTGGCCGAGGCTTTCGCGGAACGTGGCGTGAGGTCATCGGCGAGCAGTCGTTCGGCAGTGGTCACATGCGGCAGCGGAAGCGCTTGACCGGTAACTGCGCGTGCGATCACGCGTCGAATGTTGGTATCGAGCACGATTGATCGCTTACCGAAGGCGAATGACTGGATCGCGGCCGCGGTGTAGTCGCCGACGCCGGGAAGTGATAGCAGGCTCTCGCGATCTGACGGCACCTGACCGCCGAAGTCGCGGGTGATGATGCGTGCCGCCTCGTGCAGGCGTCGAGCCCGACGCGGATAGCCGAGTCGCCCCCACATGCGCACCGGCTGGTCGGCCGGGGCCGCGGCACAGTCAGCCGGAGTCGGCCACCGATCGATCCAGGCGTGCCATGCCGGGAGCACCCGATCCACCGGTGTCTGCTGCAGCATGTATTCGCTGACCATCACCTGCCAGGGCGTGCGATCGACTGCCCGCCACGGCAGGTCGCGTGCATGCCGGGCAAACCAGCGGCAGAGCGGGTGCTCGAGCGGATTCGTGGCGGGCATGGCGCCTGATGGTCTCAGAACTTGCGGCCCGGCGCAGTACCGTGGGGGAGTGCCCCTGACGCCTATTGGTCCCGAGCCCGCCATGGTCTACTGGCTTCGCCGAGGCTCATTGGCGATCATCGCCCTGGTTGTCGTGGTCGGGCTGTGGTGGCTTCTGGGCTCACGAGGTTCCTCCGATACCCCTGCCCCTAGTGCGTCTGCGAGTGCACTCGCGTCGGCAGTGCCGTCAGCACCCACCTCCCTCGCGCCGATGCCCACGCCCACGGCCAGTGGTGATGCGGTCGTGAGTGATCCTGCTTCCGCTGATCCGGTGGCGAGTGATGCCGCGGCCACCGGCGAGATCCTCGACTGCAAGAACGCTGACATCGCCGTCGAAGCATCGACCGACAAGGACACCTACAAGGTCGGTGCCAAGCCCGTACTGACCATGACTATCCAGAACACCAGTGCGGTGCCGTGCAAGCGCGATGTCGGTCCGAAGGCGAATTCACTCGAGATCACCTCGGGCGGTTATCACGTGTGGTCGAGTGATGATTGCGGTGCGGGAACTCAGAGCAAGGTCATCACGCTTAAGCCGGGAAAGAAAGTCGGCACGAGCATCGAGTGGAATGGCAAGGTCACCACCAAGGGATGCCCGACCAAGGGAACGCCGGCAAAAGCCGGGCGCTACCAGGTGACGGGCAAGAACCTGAAGGCGAAGAGTCCGGCCTCAACCTTCCTGCTGACCAAGTAGCTACATGAACCGCTCGAGGATGCTGGACTCAGCGATCCTCGAAAGTCCTTCGCGCACTGAGCGCGCTCTTGCCTCACCCACGCCCTCCACTTGCTGAAGGTCATCGATACCTGCCGCGAGAAGGCTTTGCAGGCCACCGAAGTGAGTGACGAGACGATCGGTGATGACCTCAGACAGGCGAGGCACGCGCGCGAGAATGCGATAGCCGCGCGCTTGCACGGGCTGATCGAGTAGATCGGTGCCGCCGGTGAAGCCGTAAGTGCCCGCGATCGAGCCGAGGTCGAGAAGCTCGTTGGCGCTCAGTGACTCAAGCTGGCCGAGGGAGACCTCGATGCCCTTGCGCTTCTTGTAGGACGCGGCTGCAAGATAGTCGCGCACGAGCAAAGCCCGATCGTGATCGACTCC
>CALFIA010000161.1 GCA_937876275.1 uncultured Actinomycetes bacterium
TGCCATCGATGGGGGAGACGCTGTCGAAGGTCTCGGCCGAGGCCACGCGCTGGCCCCCGATCCAGTGCCGGGTATCAACCGTGACGCCTGCAACGGTGGCAGTCGACATCTGAGCTCGCATTCGTCGTTCGGAAAGTATTCTGATTGCAATTCTAGATCGTTCGGACCCTAACGGATTCCGAGTTCGGCCACCAGTCTTTGACGGAAATCCCGCCTTTCCGCACGCGCCAGGTGCTCCTCTGAAGTTCAGGGGCAGGGCGCTGGCAGGGAACCCCTAGTTGGCTGCTTGGGTGATCCGGCGCAGGGTGTCGGCGGCCACCAGCTGCTCGGTTGACGTCAGATCGCGCACGACGTGTCGCTCGGCCTTGTTGAACTCCGGGAACAGCTTCTTCATCAGGCGCTTTCCTGAAGCGGTGAGCTCGACCGTGACAAGTCGGCCGTCCTTCTGCCCGCGCTTGCGCTCGACGAAGCCGCGACCTTCCAGCGTGGTGAGTACCCCACTGAGGGTTGCCTTGGAAACGCCTGCCTCAGACGCAATCTCGCGGGTCTCGGCGGTCTCCCAGATCCAGGCGACCCAGAGCACCACGAAGGCTGTCCAGGTCAAGTTCGACTTGGCGAGCACGGTGCGCTCCATGTGATTGCGAGCGGCGTTAGCAGCGCGGAACAGGTTTGCGGTGACTGCCATGGCCTCGAAGTCGAGGTTCATGCCGGCCAGGCGCGTGGCGACCTGGCTCTCGGTCTCGTCGAGCGTGTGCTGCCCGGGCATGTGGCCCCCGTCGTGAGGTGAGTGGTGCGGATCAGTGCGGCGTGTGGTCAGGAATTATGACCATAAGTCTGACAAGACTTCACATGATTCGCCACATCGGTCTACAGTACGTAGATAGTTCGGACCCGAACGATCTCAAGTTCCGGAGGATTCATGAGCACGCTGACCGATGTCACCCTTGCCGACCTCAGCCTCTTCGCTGATGGTGCGCCCTGGCAGGTCTTCGAAGACCTCCGCAAGAATGACCCCGTCCACTGGAACGTGGAAGAGGCACCGAACTCGGGCTTTTGGTCGGTCACCCGCTACAACGACATCGTCGACGTGCTCCGCAACACTGACACTTACTCCAGTGAGATCGGCGCCGCCAATCTCGAGGAGCTCGATACCCGCCAGCTCGAGATTCGCAAGTCGATCCTCGAGACCGACGGCCCCCGGCACCGCGCCCTGCGCAAGATGCTGCAGCCGCAGTTCACCCCGCGCGCATTGGCTGGCTACGAGACCTTTCTTCGCGGCATCACCGCGACAACTCTTGATCGCGCTCTTGCCAAGGATCAGTTCGACTTCGTGGCCGATGTCGCGGCGGATTTTCCGATCCGTGTGCTCGCGCAGTTGCTTGACGTTCCGGAATCCGATATCCCCCAGTTGATCAAGTGGGGCAACAAGATGGTCGGTAATCAGGATCCCGAGCACGCTGATGTTCTTGCCGACAGCCCGGAGAGCGAGATGTATCGCGACCTCCCGTTCCGTTCGCCGGCAGCACTCGAGGTGTTCAAGTACGGATATGAGCTGGCCTGGGGTCGCAAGGGTGGCAATGGCACTGACCTCGTGTCGGTACTCATCAACACCGAGCCATCTGATGGCATCGCGATTGACGCACGCGACTTCCGCAATTACTTCCTCTTGCTCGTCATTGCCGGCAACGAAACCACTCGCCACACCATCACGCACACCATGAACAACCTGATGGCCAACCCCGATCAGTTGGCGATCCTTCGCGAGAAGCCCGAGTTGATCCCGTGGGCCGTCGAGGAATTCCTGCGGATGGCAAGCCCGGTGCATCATTTCCGCCGCACCGCGCGCCACGAGACGGTGCTCAACGGCCAGGAGATCAAGGCCGGTGACAAGGTCGTCGTGTGGTTCGGCTCCGGCAACCGCGACGAGGAAATCTTCGCTGATCCGTACAAGTTCGACGTGCAGCGTCACCCGAATGAGCACATGTCCTTCGGTCGCGGTGGGCCGCACATGTGCCTCGGTAACTCGCTCGCACGCCTTGAAATTCAGATCATGTTCGAGGATCTACTGTCGCGTGATGTTGACCTGATGCCCAACGGTAAGGCCGATTACGTGCTGAGCAATTTCGTGCATGGCTTCAAGCGTCTACCGGTGAAGAAGGCGTAGCCACCCGATCAATGACTAAGGGCCGGTGATTTATCGCCGGCCCTACGTCTTTGCCAGTAATCAGTCGCGAACGAGGTGCCCGAGGCCCGCAACATTCGTCAGGAAGCTGTCGACGAGTGCATGCGCACGCGCCTGTGCCTTCGGCTCCTCTGCATAGGAGTACGCGAGCAGCACATCGGGATCCTGGCCGTCGGCAATGATCAAGTCGCGACCATCACCAGGCGAGGAGTACCAGCCCCGCAGCATGTCGCCGGTGAGCTCGGGGTGAAACTGCAGTGCGAGGTTCTTGCGCAGGGTAAATGCTTGCGATGCACGAGACGTGCGCGCAATCTCCTTCGCCTCAGGGGGCAGCACCCAGCGGTCATAGTGGAACGAGAACCACGGGCCAGGCGGCACGAGTGATTCATCGTCACTCCACACACTTGTCCAGCCGATCTCGCAGTCCGGTGCGCGTCCGACGCTTCCGCCATGTGCGCGGGCGAGCAACTGCCCGCCAAAGCAGATGCCGAGCACGGGCACACCCGCTGCATCTGCCTGTTGCAACCAGTCGATCTCCGGCAGCAGCCAGGAGCCGATCGTCGAGTCATCCCAGGCACCCCAGGGCGAGCCCATGGGCACGATGACATCAAAGGTCGCGGGGTCAGGGAATTCGTACGTCACTTCGCCGGGGGTGTTGTAGTGCGCGGCCTCGACGATGAGTTCCTCGACCACCTCGAAGCCGAGTTCAGCGAAGCGCTCGGAGACCAATCGGGGAGGGCTGAAGGCGTCGTGCTGCATGAATAGGACGCGCATGGGGCAAATCCTCTCCCAAACAGGCCCCGACGGAGGACGATTCGACATAGGATTTCGAGATCGTTGGGGGCCGAACGATCTCCTACGATATCGATAACGGCGACGAGGGGCAGCACATGCAGCAGGATCTGGCAGACGTCCGCAGGGATCTCGAGACCCAGGGCATCGACATCCTTCGACTGCTGTGGCCCGACGTACTCGGCCTGCCCCGCTCCAAGGACATCACGGTCTCGCAGCTCGAGCGCGCTGCCGGCCACGGTCCCGCCTTCTGCCAGGCGACATGGACCACTACGACGGGCGGCGACGTGCTCGACGGTCGCGGAAGTCTCAGTGATGGCCTGTCTGACATGGTCTCGCGGCTGGACGCGTCGACCATTCACCCCATGCCGTGGGAAGAGGGCGTGGCCTACGCCATCGCCGACATCGATGAGGCAGACGGATCCCCGAACCCTGTTGCACCGCGTTCACTGCTTCGCCGCATCATCGAGGAGTACAAGGCGCTTGGTCTACTCCCGGTTGTCGGCCCCGAACTCGAGTTCTACTTCGCGCATAAGCCGAACGGCGAGTGGGAGCGTGTGCTTAACAAGACCGGCCGCGTCTACCAAACTGGTGCGCTCGTTGATCCCGACGGAACCTTCCTCTACCTGCTGCGCATGCTCGATCGCCTGAACATCGGTGCTTTCGCGGGCAACCACGAGTTCTGCCCCTCGCAGTACGAGATCAACCTTTGGCACGGCGATGCTCTCGACGCGGCCGATCGCACGTTCCTGTTCAAGACGGCGATCAAGGACATCACCGCGCGCCGCGGCATCATGAGCACCTTCATCGGCAAGCCATGGAGCGATGAAGGTGGTAGCGGCTTCCATCTGCATTTCTCGGTGACTGATGTCAACGGCACCAACATGATGGGCGAGCCTGATGGTGAACTCTCACTGATCGCCCGTCGCATGATGGCCGGCATCCTCGAGCACGCACCTGCGCTCGTCGCGTTCTGCAATCCGACGGTCAACGCCTACAAGCGCCTCGGCCCCGACACCATGGCCCCGCACCGCTCGAGCTGGGGATACGACAACCGCACCACGTTCGTGCGCATTCCGCCGGAGCGCGGAGCAGGCACGCGACTCGAGGTCCGCATCGGCGATGGTGCGGCAAATCCCTACATCATGATCGCGGTGATCCTCGCTGCTGCCCTCGATGGTCTTCGTCGCCAACTCGACTGCCCTCCGCATTCCGAGGGCTGGTCGTACACCGACGAGAGTCGGCCGGTTCTCCCGATGACCCTCACAGACTCGCTCGATGCGATGCGTGCCGACACCTTCCTGGTCGACATCCTTGGCGAGCCATTCGTACAGGCATTCGAGACTCTCAAGCGCGATGAGGTGAAGCGCTACGAGGAGTCAGTTGAGGATCCGGCGACCCGAGAGGTGACCGCCTGGGAGATTCGAGAGTACCTAGAGGACTATTAGTCCGTGCACAACTTCATCCTCACCCTGCGGTGCCCGGACGGGCCCGGGATCACGCACGCCATCACGGGCGCATTGCTCTCCATCGGAGCAAACATTCTCGAGCAGGCCCAGTTCACTGAGCCAACGGAGAACCTGTTCTGCAACCGCACTCGTTTCGAGACCGCGACGGATGATGTCGTGGCAGTGCGTAGGGCTATTGATGAGGCAACCGCGCACCTCGCGCCTGTAGTCACGTTGCGGCATGTTCACAATCAACGGCGCATCCTGATCATGGTCTCGAAGCAGGACCACTGCCTTGTCGACCTGCTCTACCGCCGCCAGCAGGGTGAACTGCACGTCGAGATTCCCGTCATCGTCTCCAACCATCCCGATTGCGCACCCATCGCGCAGGCTCATGGCATTCCGTACTACCACCTTCCCGTGACACCTGAAACCAAGCCGCAGCAGGAGCAACGGGTGCGCGAGCTCATGGCCGAGTACTCGATTGATGCCGTGGTGTTGGCTCGCTACATGCAGGTGCTGTCGGACGAATTCAGCGCAGAGCTCGAAGGCCGTGCGATAAACATCCATCACTCGTTCCTGCCGGGCTTCAAGGGTGCTCGCCCGTATCACCAGGCCTATGCACGCGGCGTGAAGTTGATCGGTGCCACTGCTCACTTCGTGTCAGCGGAACTCGATGAGGGCCCGATCATCGAACAAGACGTCGCTCGTGTGACCCATGCTCAGGACGCCGAGCACCTTGCTGAGATCGGTCGAGATGTCGAACGGATGGTTCTCGCAAGGGCCGTGCAGTTGTACGGAGCCGATCGCGTGATGCTCACCGGTCATCGCACGGTGATCTTCTCCTAGCGTTGATCGCTAGGACGTCAGTTCATCTATGCGACGCACGACCTCGCGGCAGAACTCTGCGTGCTTGTCGCGCTCGTCGATGAAGATTGACGGCTTGATGCAGAAGGTGCTGAAGCCCATTTCGAGCTGAGCGGGAATGCCTTCCAGGGCCTCGGGAAGCGGAGCAACTGAATTCGCATCCGGGAACTCGACGCGAGTGCCACCGACCATCTCGATTTCGTCGATCGAGCGACCTGCTGCCTCCAGGCCGGCACGCAGCTTGGCGACGTCGTCTGCCTTCGGTCGGCCCAGTGGGTGGTAGCCACTGCCGTACTTCACGAGGCGATTGAGAACCGGATCCGTGAGACTTTCGCCCCCGAACCACATTGCCGGGCCCTTGGGCGTGCACGGCTTCGGATCGACATAGACATCAGTGAAGTCGAAGAACTCACCATGAAATGAGGCGGGGGACTCGGCCCAAACTCGGCGCCAGATCTCGAGGTCCTCGTCCAGGATCTTGCCGCGCTTGGTGAACGGAACACCGAGTGCGTCGTATTCGTCCTTATGCCAGCTCACTGTCGGCTGGACGACAAGCCGGCCCTCAGCGAGGAGATCGAGGGTGGCGAGATCCTTCGCGAGGGCGAGTGGATGTCGCAGCGGAGCGATGAGGGCGATGCCACCGACACGGATTCGCGTGGTGGCCGCGGCGATGGCACTGAGCATCACGATGGAGGACGGCCACTCGGTCGCAGGATCCTGGTTACCGGGCATGGCGTAATCGCGCGGATTCTCCATGCGACCCTCGGAGCCGGCCGATGGGCCGAGTAGCACGTGATCGCTGATCATGATCATGTCGAAGCCGGCATCCTCGGCCTCTTGAGCCATGCGCACGAGGCCGCGGATATCGCGCGGGTCGGTCATCGTCCAGTTCTCGGTGAGAACACTGACCAACTTCGGCTTCATGCTGAGGGTGAGCTAGATCGCCGCGGAGTTGTCGGCGAGCAACGTGCCGCCATTGAAAGTCGTGCCAACCTCGCAGTAGTAACCCGCGATGATCTCGTCGACAGGCAGCAGCGATGCGGGCTGATCCCAAGGCGAGTCATGCAAGGTGAGTTCAGCATCGCCGACCCAGGGCTGGCCGAGGTCGAGATCAACGCCGCCCATGGTGGCGAGCTGGTTGAGTGAAAGGCCAGCGCCGGGAACTATGGACGGCATGACCCGGTGATGCAGCATCTTGTGGCCGTTGACGAAGCCATTTGACGATGCCGGCTCGCGCAAGGTGACCTTGGCGGTCGCGAGGCGATGGTCGTAGGCGGCGAGTGAGGCTCCGAACGTGCCGCCCTCGGCGATACGCGGGGCAGCCTTGCCGCGGTTGTAGGGCCGAGTCACGTAAGCGCTGCCCAACTTCTTCGGGTAGCCCTGGAACCAGCCGCGGCCGATGGCGAAGTCAGTGGTGACCCAGATGAGCACGCAGCGGCTGTAGGTCACGCCCTGGTACGAGCAGCGCACCACCACAAAGGCTTCGAGGTACTGAGACCGCGAGGGATCGAGCAGCTCGGCGCCGCCATTGCTGCACGACTGCCAGTCGGCCCAGATAAAGGCGACGGCTCCGGGATCCTCGGGAGCGAGGTCGAGTTCGGGGGGCAAGATCGCGCGCACGTTGGCAGGGTCAGTGCGGTACTCCACGGTCATCAACGTGCCGGAGTAATGCCAGGGCATCTCGGGGATCAATGCCGAGCCGCCGTCGGGAGTGAAGGGGGGCAGGAAGCCCTGGGAGTTCGCCATAGTGGAGGAGCCTAGCAACCTTTTGATGATCGTTCGGGCCCAAACAACTAATTCCGGTTAGGCCTTTCTGCGCCCGCTCCTCGTCGGCATTAGCCTTCGGGGATGCCATCAAAGCCTGCCCGACAGCGCCTCAATCGTGAGGTGATCTGCGCCGCCGCCTTGGAGCTGGCTGCGGAGTCGGGAAGCGCCGACGTGAGCATGCGCGCCCTCGGCGAGCGACTCGGGGTTGATGCCACGGCCGTATATCGACACTTTGCCGACAAGGACGACCTGATGCGTGCTGTGGGTGACCGCGCGCTTGCACCGGCGACCAAGGGATTTACCAACTCCGATGATCCTGCCGATGACGTGCGCCGGATGTGCACGGGAATTCGGAAGGCTCTGCTGAAGAACCAGGTGGGGCTGTTGATCACTTCGGCGGGACCGACCCGAAACGCGAATGAACTGCGTATCACCGAGGTGATGCTCGATGCCTTCCTGCGTGCGGGGATGGATCCTGACTCTGCAGCGCGGGCGTATCACGTACTGATCGAG
>CALFIA010000162.1 GCA_937876275.1 uncultured Actinomycetes bacterium
TCGTCCAGGTGAATGACGACATCTTCGTTAAGGTCATCGACATCGACCTCGAGCGTCGTCGCATCTCGCTCTCGCTGAAGCAGGCGAATGACTCGGGCGACGCTGTCGCCGTCGAAGAGTTTGATCCTTACCTGTACGGAATGGCGCCTGCATTCGATGAGGCCGGCAAGTACATCGGCCCTGAGGGCTTTGATCCCGAGACCGGTGAATGGAAGGCCGGCTTCGAGGATCAGCGCACTGCGTGGGAGCGCGAGTACGCCGAGGCTCATGCACGCTGGGAAGCCCACCGCAAGCAGATCGACGAGGCACGCACCGCCGACCAGGCAGCTGCACTCGAGTCAGGCGAGAACGTGTCGTCGTACTCCAGCGAGACTGCCGATAACTCGGGTTCGCTTGCTTCCGACGAGGCGCTTCAGGCCCTGCGCGACAAGCTGGCTGGCGAGTAAGTCAACGATTCATCAACTGCGGGGCGTCCTTCGGGGCGCCCCGCAGTGCTTTGTGCCACAGTTGCGGTGTGACGAGAATCGGGCTCACTGGCGGCATTGGCAGTGGAAAGACAACTGTTGCGGCCATGCTTGCGGCCAAGGGTGCGGTGATCATCGACGCTGACCAGATCTCGCGCGAGATTGTCGAACCGGGTCAACCCGCTCTCGAGGAAATCGTGACTGTCTTCGGTGAAGGGGTTCTTCGGGACGACGGCACTTTGAATCGAGGCGAACTCGCTCGCCTCGCATTCTCGGACAAGGCGATGACCAAGCGTCTCAACGCGATCATGCACCCACGCATTAGTGCCGAATCAGCAGCACGTATTGCCGCTGCTCCGACCGACGCCATCGTAATCTATGACATGCCTTTGCTCGTGGAGACCAAGCAGGATTCGGCAGTTGATCACATCATCGTGGTGGACGTTCCAGTGGAGACCCAGCGTGAACGTGCCGTGGGTCGCGGACTTGACCCCACCGATGTCGACCGACGCATTGAGGCTCAGGCGACTCGAGAGCAGCGTCTCGCCGTTGCGCACACCGTCATTGACAATTCAGGTCCCCTAGCCGATACCCAGGCTCAGGTTGAAGCGCTGTGGACATCACTCAAGCCCGAGTAAACCGGCTACACGAAGTCGCTGAACCTTGCCCGATGCTGTGCGGGGGAGATCGTCAATCCTGAAGAGGTCCTTAGGTCGCTTGTAGCCCGCCAACGTCGAACGCAACCACATCGACAGTTCGTCGACATCGGCGTCACCCACGACAGCCGCGCAGACTCGTTGACCCCACTGCTCGTCGGTGACTCCGAATACCGCGACGTCGACGACACCCTCGAAGCGCAGGATCTCTGCCTCGATCTCGGCCGGGTAGACATTCATGCCACCGGTGATGATGAGATCGTCACGACGTCCGTCAATGTAGAGATAGCCGTCAGGATCTAGGCGCCCGAGGTCACCCACCGTGAACCATCGCCGACCGTCGATCTCTCTCCACGCTTCGGAAGTTTTCGTCGGCTCCGCCCAATATTCGAAGTAGCCGTAATCAGGAGCCGCGCACCAGATGACACCGTCGATCACCTGAATTTCCCGGTCCGGACGAGCTCGTCCCACAGACCCGGGCCTGGCAGCCCACTCCGTGCCCGGCATCGTCGTGAACTGCCCCTCGGTAGAGCCGTAGAACTCCCACACGTTCTCAGCACCTGCCCAATCGTGAATCGCTTGCTTGGTCACAGCCGGGCAGGCCGCTCCTGCATGGACGAGCATTCGGTAAGGACTCGACCCAAGGTCTGCAGTGCGTTCCAAGAGGCGCTGCATATGACTGGGAACCACGAACGCGGTGGTAGGCCGCAGTTCGCGAATCGCATCTGCATGCCGCTGTGCATCAAACCAGCCGGGTAACAGGACATCACCGCCCGCGAGCAGTGTGTAGAAAGCAAATCTCAGGGGACCTGAATGTGACAGCGGCCCATGGACCAATGACACGTCTGAGTCGGTGCAGCCCCACATCGCGATTTCCGTGCCCCACAAGCCTGCTGCTTGTTCAGGCGTAAGAACTCCCGACCAGACACCCTTGGGCTTTCCCGTCGTCCCGGATGAGTAGTGCATCGGTCGACCCAGCGGATATCGCGGTAGTTCGAACTCAGGCCGGGAACCTTCACTCAGGTTCATCAAGGCCTCGGTGGACTCGAGCACGAGAGCGGGACGAGAGTCGCTCAGGATGTACTCGCGTTCTCGCTCCGAGAGATCAGCGTTAACCATGACAGGTATGACGCCAATCGACAGAGCGCCCCAGACTGCAGTGATGATGCTCCGCTGCTGCAGTTGGGCTCTCTCGATGTCTTCCTCGTGGCCTGGGGCCAGCGCAATTCGGTCACCGGCAGATAGGCCCTGTGCCTGAAGCCGAGCTGCCACGGTTGCAGCACACTCGCGGGCCGCGTCAGAGGTCAGGCGGAGCATGAGCGACAGCCTACGTCGCGTAGCGTGTGACTATGGCCAGGCCGGTGACCGATCTCCAGCGCACGGTGGCGCCGTTTACGGTCGTAGCGCCCTACCAGCCTTCTGGAGACCAGCCGACAGCCATCGCTGACATCGCTGCACGAATCCGGGCGGGGGAGTCCGATGTCGTTCTCCTTGGCGCCACCGGCACCGGCAAGAGCGCAACGACAGCGTGGCTCGTCGAGGAATTGCAGCGACCCGCATTGGTCATGGCACCGAATAAAACTCTCGCTGCGCAACTTGCCACTGAATTCAGGGAACTCCTGCCGAACAATGCTGTCGAGTACTTCGTGTCCTACTACGACTATTACCAGCCTGAGGCTTACATCCCGCAGAGCGATACTTACATCGAGAAGGACTCCTCGATAAACGAAGAGGTTGAGCGTCTTCGTCACTCGGCGACGAACAGCCTGCTCACTCGACGTGATGTTCTCGTGGTCGCCACAGTCTCCGCTATATACGGACTGGGTACCCCGCAGGAGTATGTCGATCGGATGATTCGGCTCAGCGTCGGAGAAACCATCGACCGCGACACTCTCCTGCGCAGTCTTGTGGACATCCAATACACCCGCAATGACATCGCCTTCCAGCGCGGAACCTTTCGCGTGCGCGGCGACACGGTCGAAATCTTTCCCGTGTACGAGGAACACCCAATTCGTATTGAGATGTTCGGGGATGAAATCGAACGATTGATGACCCTTCATCCGCTCACAGGCGAGATCATCACTGACGACCCCCAGACCCATGTCTTCCCGGCCACGCATTACGTTGCCGGGCCCGAGCGAATGCATCGCGCTATCAGGCAGATCGAGGATGAGCTCGGCGCTCGGCTCAACGAGCTCGAGTCACAGGGCAAGCTCCTCGAGGCCCAACGGTTGCGCATGCGCACGACATATGACCTCGAACTGATGCAGCAAATGGGTTCTTGCGCCGGGATCGAGAACTACTCACGACATATCGATGGCCGTGAAGCGGGTTCGCCTCCCAACTGTCTCCTTGATTACTTCCCTGAAGACTTCCTCATGGTGATCGACGAATCTCACGTGACTGTGCCCCAGATCGGTGCGATGTACGAAGGCGACATGAGCCGAAAGCGCACTCTTGTTGACCACGGGTTCCGGCTGCCGAGTGCGATGGACAACCGCCCCTTGCGCTTCACGGAGTTCGAGGAACGCATCGGCCAGACGATCTACCTCTCGGCGACACCGGGCAAATACGAGCTGGCCAAGGTCGAAGGCGACGTAGTCGAACAGGTCATTCGCCCTACGGGGCTTGTCGATCCGGAGGTCATCATCAAGCCGACCAAGGGCCAGATCGACGACCTCATGGGCGAGATCAAGGATCGAGTCGCCCGTGACGAGCGCGTACTCGTCACCACGCTCACCAAGCGAATGGCGGAGGATCTCACCGACTACCTGCTCGAGCACGGTGTGAAGGTTCAGTA
>CALFIA010000163.1 GCA_937876275.1 uncultured Actinomycetes bacterium
ATAGCGGCATTGACCTGATCGGCGTAGGCCTGGGCCTCGGCCGCCTTGGCAGTGATCGAATCAACGGTCTCACGATAGATCGAGCGGAATGGTCGAACTGAATCCGTGGCGGTCAGTAGCAGGATGATGATGACAACAGGCCAGACGAAAAGCTGCTTCTTGGTGATGCGAGCGCGGGCGAGAACGGTTGCTGCGCCGAGAACGAAGAGAAGCAGCAGGATCGGGAGCAATCTGTTCCAGCCGCGAATCTGGGGTGTTAGGAATTCGGAGAAGAGGAAGTTCAGCCCCCACGCCACGAAGAAGAGCAGCACCACGATCGTGAGATACGTGATGAAACTGAGTTCGCCGAACTGGGTTTCCTGAAGCTTTCGCTTGTCTTGCTGGTAGAACTCCTGGCCGTAGCGGCTGATGCGACGCATGCGCACGAGTAGGCCGACGAGCATGACTACGAGGCAGGCAGTCGTGACCCAGGTGCCATAATTCGTAGCAGCAATGTTTTCGAGTTTCGGGTCAGGCGATGTCGCGATGGCAGCGCTGATGCGTGCGTTGTAGTCAGTCATGAAGGGCAAGGTGCTCATCGGAATCGGCAGCAGCGCCATGGCGAGGCTGCCGGCGAGGAGCACTGACTCGATAGCCGAACGATCACCGAGAGTGCCCGTGGGCGGGGCCGTCTTGAGCGCAATGATCGAGGGGAGGAGACCAAGCCCCACTGCGATGATGATTCCGGCGTAGGGAAGCGCCGCGATGCCGACGATCTTCCAGCTATCGCGCTTCGCAATTCGCCAGATCAAGGCCGCAGCTCCAAGAAGAAGACCGAAGGCGGCGTAGTAGATACCGGAGAGCGCGGTGACGATCACCAGGATCGCGATGGCGATGGTGAGCCAGATGCGCCCGCGCTTGCATGCTACGGCGTAGCGGTGCTGCAGCTGACCGGTACCGATGATCAGGGCGAGGATCACGCCGGTGACCCCGGCATACATCGTCGCGAGATACATATGCCCGAGGCCGCGACCAAAGTGATATGGGATGAGCGAGAAGCTCGCGGCGAGCGCGATAGCGAGCGGGCCCTTCAGGCCCACGATGCGAATCGCGAGATAAGAGAGAGCCGCGACTACGGGGAACGAGATCACGAGCAGCAGGTTGACACCGACGAAGGAATTGCCGGTGATCGTGTTGACGATCTGAGCGAAGAGGTTCTCGGTGATGTCGACGCCGGGGAAGTAGGCAAGATTCATGCCATCGGGGAAGCCGTAGGTCGTCGTGACGGCGTAGTGCCACCAGTTCCAGTTCACCGTGTTGACGTAGGTCGAGAGCATGTCGCCGGCGGCCCAGGGCTTGTTCAGCTTGCCAAGTAGTGGGCCGAAGACGATCAAGGAGAGCGCGAAGGAGACGAGAGCAGCGATGGCTGCCTCGAGCGCAATGCGGCGGTTCTTGCTCAACGGTCTCCCCTGTGATCCTTGCGAGATTCCATTGTGGCGGGAACTAGTTACTGTTCCAATTCAGGCGAGTCAGGCAGGCATGACCGACCGGAATGCTCGGGTTCGGCCAACTGAAGTCGTAGCAATTCGGTTCGCTGGGCTTGAGGTTCTTGGGCAGGGCCTGCCAGAAGGTCTGGATCTGCTCGCGTGAGGGGCCATACATCGCGATCACGCTCGGCTTGAGGGTGCTCAGGCGGTTGATGTCGTCGGGGCTGAGGGTCTGCACGATGCCCAGGCGGTTCTCGCCCCACAGCTGCATGCCGGCCACCATGTAGAGCTCGCGGTCGCCGCCGATCCAGTTGCCGTCAACCCAATCGAGGATCTGATCAGTGGGCTCGGTGTTGGCCAGCAGCCACTCCTCGCTGTTGACCGCGGCATGCATCTTGGCACTCGTGCCATTGGACTGGAATGCATTGGAGTAGGGCGACTGGAAGTAGAGGCCCAGTGCGCTGGGGCGAGAGTTCTGCAACAACTGGCCTGAGCTGATCACTAATGCGCCTGCGATGAGCACTGTGGCGAGCTGGGCGCTCGAGCGCTTGTTGACCAGCAGGATGATCGCTACTGCAGCGGTGACGGCAGCGACAACCCAGCCGCGGTGGATTCCCCAGCCGGGATTGCTGAAGCCCGCGGCGATGATCAACACGAGGCCGATGACTGCAGCGGCGTAGGTGCGAATACTCCAGCGATCTGTTTCCGCCGGATCCTCATGCCTACTCGTGACGGCGGAAATTGAGAGAGCGAGGGCGATCATCGCGGGCGGGAAGAGCATCGCCTGATACATCGGCGCCTCGAGCGGAATGCCGCCCATCAGCGGATTGAACACGAACATGAACGCGATGCTCGTGGCGCTGATCATGAAGCCCAGGCGAGCGGGCCAACTGGTGCGATTGGCAAACCACACGCCGATGCAGATCACCAGGATCATCGCTGGCACGAGCATGGAGATGTCGCCGGGCCAGATCGGTGACTTCGAGGCGAAATCAGACAAGCGCCTGCGGGCATCGGAGTTGATGTACGACTCGATCCAGTTCATCTTCGGGAAGATCGCCTTGCCAATGAGCAGGAAGACTCCGAAGGTGACGATCGCGCTGGCTGCCGTCCATAGGTAATGCACCACATGCGTGCGACGGAACAGGCGAATCACGAACCAGATCACGGCGGCCAGGATCATTCCGGCCGGATTGCTCATCGCAAGCCAGCCGATGATCACGCCGGCCACGATCGGCGGGCGCTTGGGCATCTTGCCGTTGCCGCGCTGGCTGGTGCCGTCCATCACTGCAGTCGCGATGAGCGCGACGGTGCCCGACATCACGATGCCGGTCAGATAGGTATTGCCGAAGTAGCTGAGGATCACCGTATTCATGGAAATGAACGCGGTGAGCGTGGCTGCGGTGCGCCAATGGGTGTAACGCTTGAGGATCACGTAGCTGGCGGTCACCAGGATCAAGATGAGCAGGAAGCGGTAACCGGCGAAGCCGAGCCAGGTGCCGAACACCATGGTGAACAAGCGCATCGGAGCAATCACGCCGAGGCGCGTCCAGTAGTAGCTCTCGAAGATCGCGCGATCGGTGACGTCATGGCCGAAGAGCGAGAGGCTGGCGTAGAACTGGCCATCGAGCAGAGTGCCTGTCCAGCGCTGCGAGATCAGGCTGGTGAAGAGACTGATGACCAGTACGAGGATGACATCGCGCCAGTTGATTCGTGGTCTGATCAGTTTCTCGGAACGAGTTTCCGAGAGGCCCTCAGATTGAGTCACGCTGGCACCATTTCACTCGGTCGGATTTCGACTTCAGTTTATAGGTGCGCGTGGCGGTAGGCCTTGAGCGTTAGTCTCCCCTCATGCAGATTTGGCTAGGGGGTAGGCAGCGCCTCACTCTGATACTTGGAATACTTTGCGCGGCTATATGGGCAATGATTCGAGTCGCGCCACAGCTGCTTCCAGACCCAACGATGAGACTTCAAGAGGCTCTCGCCTGGCCGAATCCCGGATTAAGTCCCGAGCAGGCGTACACGCGATCAAGTCCAATTCCGGCGTTGATCGCCAAATTCGCACACATAACGTCAGTGGACGTTTGGCTGTGGATGCACATGATCGCGATTGCAATCGCGATGGCGCTTTTGAGTGTTTGGGCTTACCGACACACCACTGGCGCATCTCAGAAGCGTCGGGCAGCGAGGCTCGCCGTCCTCATTCCAATCTTTGGAAGCGCCTTTGTCTTAATCGGGAACTACGACGCCTTCACGCTACTGGCGATTGGTATCGGCCTGTTTGCCTGGTCATCCGGAAATACATACTTTGCGGTCATCGCCGGGGTGCTCCTGGGATTTCAACACTTCGAGCAGGCCGTGGTCGCGTGC
Organism: uncultured Actinomycetes bacterium; assembly: GCA_937876275.1. Classification (GTDB taxonomy): domain Bacteria; phylum Actinomycetota; class Actinomycetes; order S36-B12; family S36-B12; genus CAIKZY01. The sequence goes on from CALFIA010000163.1 coordinate 3,837, forward strand.
GTCGCACTTTCAATCGCTGCTTACGCGCTTAGGGAGAGCTTGCCCCAAGGGAAGCTGGGAACTGTCCAGGCTTTATGGCTTCTCGGCGGGGTATTAGGCGGAAAACTCATACTAATTGCCACACTTTTCGCTCTGGGAATTGATCCATTTCAGGGTCGGGGCGTCTACATGACAAAGGATGTTGTGTCATCCGCGGTCAAGAACAGCATTGACTTCGGTCCAACTCTTCTGATGTCTTGGTTCGCCGGATTTTGGGTCTTCATTGTGCTCGGCTTCTGCGTCGTAAAGAACTTCAGAAGTCGGGTTTGGCTCGCGATTTCGCTGCTCATTCCAGCTCTCATGGCCGTCGTTACC
>CALFIA010000164.1 GCA_937876275.1 uncultured Actinomycetes bacterium
CGCGCAATGCGGGGGCCGAGTTGTTCCTCATGCCCAAGGTTCATTGCACCGAGGCCGCCGGCCATATCCCTGACGGTCTCACCGTGACCCCAGTCGAGACGGTCACCGATGCCGTCATCGCCTTGCACGCCTGGGGCAAGGGGGCGACCGTGCCGTCCTGCCCAGTCTCGTCGTAGGTTGTACAAGTGAGCTTCGATTTCAACGCAAGCATGAGTCCTGACGCTGGTCCGCCCAAGCCGCGCCGCCGAGGCGGGGTGCTGCTTCCCACGATCATCATCTTGGGTGTCATCGTCGTCTCCTTCGTTGTCTTCACCGGCTTCTACACCGACTGGCTGTGGTTCGGCTCGGTCGATAAGTCGGAGGTCTTCACCACCACGTTGTTCACGCGAGCCGGGCTCTTCCTCGGCTTCGGCCTGGTGATGGGCGTCTCGCTCGGGCTCGTGATCTTCTGGGCCTACAAGACCCGGCCCACTTTCCGCGGGCTCACTCCCGAGCAGGCCAGCCTGGAGCGCTATCGAGTTTCGATTGAACCTGCTCGCCGCATCGTCACGGTGATCGGTTCGGTCATCGTCGGCGTACTCGGTGGCCTGTCGGCCGCAGGGGAGTGGACCACCTTCTTGATGTGGCGCAACTCCACACCGTTCGGCATCACCGACCCGCAGTTCGGGCTTGACCTGTCTTTCTACACCTTCACACTGCCGTTCATTCGTTTCCTGCTGGGCTTCGCGTTCACACTTCTCGTGATCTTGCTGCTTGCCTCGATCGTGGTGCAGTACCTGTACGGCGGTTTGCGACTTCAGCCCAAGGGAGATCGCGCTTCGGCTGCTGCGCAGGTGCAGCTCTCGCTGCTCATTGCGCTGATACTGCTCGTGAAGGCCGCGTCGTACTGGTTCGATCGCTACAGCCTGGCCACCAAGAGCGAGAGCCTGGTCACCGGCTTCACGGGCCTGAAGTACACCGACGTGAATGCGGTGCTGCCGTCGCTGAACATCTTGACCTTCGTGGCGATCCTGGTCGCCGCGCTGTTCATCGTGAACATCTTCCGTCGCCACTGGGTGCTGCCCGCGCTTGGCGTTGGCTTGATGTTGCTTACCAGTATCGTCATTGGCTCGGTCTACCCGCTGATCATTCAGCAGTTCACGGTGCGTCCCAGTGAGCTCGTCAAGGAACAGCCGTACATCGAGCGCAACATCAACGCGACCCGCGATGCGTACAACATCGACAATGCCGAGATCAAGGATTACCCAGGCTCGGTGTCACTTCCCTCGAAGCAGGTGCTGCAGAACAACGTCGGCACGCTGTCGAATATTCGCCTGCTCGACCCCGCCCTCGTCTCACCGACCTACAACCAGTTGCAGCAGATTCGCGGCTACTACTCTTTCAATGACCGACTTGATATTGATCGCTACACCTTGGGTGGCGAGAAGCGCGGCTCTGTCGTGGCGGTGCGTGAGATCAATCTCGCCGGCATCCCCGACGGTCAGCGCAACTGGACCAACGACAAGGCCGTCTATACCCACGGCTACGGCTTCGTGTCGGCTTACGACAACACTGCGCTCAGCAATGGTCAGCCTGACTTCTTCGAGAGCGACATTCCCGACACCGGTGCATTGAAGATTGATCAGCCGCGCGTGTACTTCGGCGAACTTTCGCCGTTCTACAGCATCGTCGGTGCGCCTAAGGGCTCTACGCCCGTCGAGCTCGACTACCCCGATGACGCAAGCCCCACCGGCCAGAAGACCAACACCTATCAGGGCAGCGGTGGCGTGGCGATGGGCTCGTTGTTCAATCGCCTGGTCTTTGCAACCAAGTTCCAGGACCCCAACATCTTGCTCTCCGACCTGGTCAATGGCGATTCGCGAATCCTGTGGGATCGCAATCCGGCCTCGCGTGTCGAGAAGGTCGCGCCCTTCCTCACGGTCGACCAGGATCCGTACCCCGTTGTTGTTGACGGTCGCATCAAGTGGGTCGTCGACGCCTACACGACATCCAACGACTACCCCTACTCCAGTCGCGTCTCTCTTTCAGACGCCACGAGCGACTCAAGCACCTCGCGCAATCTGCCCCCGGGCCTGCAGCCGCAGGATCAGCTCAACTACATGCGCAACTCGGTCAAGGCTGTTGTCGATGCCTATGACGGCACGGTCACCATGTACGCATGGGATGAAACTGATCCAGTATTGAAAACGTGGATGAAGGCATTTCCTGACACCGTCACACCACGTTCAGCAATGGACGCAGATCTCCTAGCGCATGTGCGCTATCCGCAGGATGTATTCAAGGTGCAGCGCACAATCTTGAGTCGCTATCACGTTACGGATGCGTCAACTTTCTATA
>CALFIA010000165.1 GCA_937876275.1 uncultured Actinomycetes bacterium
CGAGGTTAACGAGATCGCCCACCGCACGCGACCCGAGGGTCGTTGCCGTGAGGGTCTCGGGAATGAGCGACACGGTGAAGAAGTCATCTCCGGCCTCAACTACGGTCAAGGAGACGCCATCGACTGTGATGGATCCCTTCTCGACCACATAACGCGCCAGAGCGAAGGGAAGTGAGAATCGGACCAACGTCCAGTTGTCTGACGGGCTGATCTCGAGCACTTCGGCCGTACCGTCAACGTGACCCTGCACGAGGTGACCGCCGATGCGGGCATCGAGTCGCGCCGCTCGCTCGAGATTCACGCGGGCGCCCGGCCTCAATGTTCCGAGTGAACTTCGCACAAGGGTCTCGCGCATGACATCCGCCGTGAACGAATCGGAATCGTGACCTACCACGGTGAGGCATACGCCATTGACCGCGATCGAGTCTCCATGGTGGGCGTCAGAAGTGACCAGGGGGCCGTTAACGGTCAGACGTACGCTGTCGGTCAACTCGTCGAGCGACACGACCGTGCCGCGCTCCTCCACGAGTCCGGTGAACACTGCGCCTCTTTCCTAGGTCCCGCGCGGTACGGGGACTCCGACGATGCAGACATCCTCCCCCACGAGGTCAACAGTGGTGACATCGAGGGCTACCTGAGTCGCCAAGCCGCGGAGCGCCTGGGTGCCTTGACCGACCAGAATCGGAGAGACGAACCAGACCACCTCATCGATGACGCCGGCATCGAGATATGCAGAGGCCACGGTCGGCCCGCCCTCCAGGAGCAATCGCTGAATTCCTCGGGAAGCCATGTCGGCTAGCGCCAGGGAGGGCTCTCGCTCGGGGATGAGAAGGAGCTCAGACTCGCCTCCACGAACTCGTGCCCTCTCAGGAACCGCCGAGGCACCCAGAATGACTCGAACCGGCTGACGAACTACGTCGATTCCGCGAACGGAGAGCTGCGGGTCGTCCGACATCACGGTGCCCGTCCCCACGGCTACCGCATCAACCCTGGCACGGAGTTCGTGAACGCGTGCCTGAGCATCGGCACCCGTGAGAAGAAGTCGGTGGTCGCCCTGCGAGTCGACCTTGCCGTCCAGGCTTCCCGCAAGCTTCAACGTGACATGGGGACGACCATGGGTCTTCATGAACGTCCAGTCCTGGTTTACCGCCTCCGCTTCCTGCCGCAAGACCCCCGAGATCACGTGTATCCCAGCATTGCGAAGACGCTCAGCACCCCCTGCCGCTTGATCCGTGGGATCGGACTGCGCGTAGACCACCCGCGCCACTCCTGCGTCAATCAAGGCATCGGCGCATGGACCGGTGCGGCCCGTGTGCGCACACGGCTCCAAGGTCACGATCGCGGTAGCCCCCCGCGGCGACTCAGTGCAGCCATTGAGCGCATCCACCTCCGCGTGCGAAGTGCCGGCACCTCGGTGATGCCCCTCGCCAATCGCACCCGATTCATTGACAATGACGCAGCCGACACGTGGATTGACCCCACGAGGGGCATCCGGCAACACGGCCAGCTCGAGGGCCCGTCTCATGTATGAATCGAAAGGGTTACTCACTTCGGCGCGGCCGCCTCCGCAAGGGCGCGTAACCGCGTCACCATCTCGGCCGGATCGTCGGCCCGATAGACGGCTGAACCAGCAACGAAGACATTTGCTCCCGCCTCGGAGGCAATCTCGATGGTTCGGACATCGATCCCGCCATCTACCTGAACCCAGATATCGAGCCCGGACGAGTCGGCGATGCGCCGCGCTTCACTGACCTTGCGCATCATGTCGGCCATGAAGGCCTGACCACCGAACCCGGGCTCGACGGTCATGATCAAGATCATGTCGAGTTCACGAGCGATATCGCGCACAGACTCAATGGAGGTTCCGGGCTTGATTGCCGCGCCCGCCCGCGCACCTGCGGCGCGAAGATCTCGCGCCAAGGTGACGGGGTTCCGGGCCGCCTCGATATGAAAAGTGACGCTCTTGGCACCTGCTTCGGCGTATGCCGGCGCCCACCGATCCGGATCATCGATCATGAGATGGCAATCAGCGGGAATGCTCACCGAAGAGAGCAGGCTCTCGACCACCGGAAGTCCGAGAGTCAGATTGGGCACGAAGTGGTTGTCCATGACGTCGACATGCACCCAGTCGGCAGCGGACTCAATGCGTCGAACCTCCGCAGCAAGGTTCGACAGGTCCGAGTTGAGAATGCTTGGCGAGATCTGGATGCCCACGGCGACAGGCTACTGCTCGAACCTGATCAGAACCGCTTGGAGTCCAGCAGGGCATTCCAGAAGATGGCCTGCGCCCCGAGAGCATCTTGAGCTGACTGCGCTGCCGCGAGTTCGGTGCGGTCAATGCGCGCGCACACTTCGTCGAGCAACTTGATGGTCTCGATCGACCGACTGATCGCTCCCACTGGATCTTCGCGGAACGGGAACTGATCGAGGAGCACAGGCTTGTCCCAACCGATGGACCGCAGCGCGAGGATGTACTCCATCGTCTCAAAAAGATGCACCGACGCCACCGGGAGATCGTCGTCCCATTCACGCCAATTGTCATTCAACTCGGCAGACACGAGCTTGCCGTATCGATGGATCATCAGGAGAGATTCCGTCGGCGACTCCCCCGCATCGAGCGAGTGACCGAAGTCCATGACGATGCCAAGGTTGTCGCAACCGGTCTCCTGAATCGCCAGGAGAGTCTTGGGTGCATTCGCCAAGGTCATCCGAACTCGGGGTTCCTTAGGCTTGTACTCAATGGCGAACTGCATATCGGGGTGTGCGCTGCAGATCTCGCGAATTCCGTCAATCGTGTAGTCCCACAACTGCATGTAATCAGCTTGGCCCGGGAAGTCGTAGCCATCTTGACCTGGCCAGAACTTCACGAAGCCCGCGCCGAGGATACGTGCGGCCTCGATGGCCTCCTCTACGCGGCCACGGACCTTGCTTCGAGTGGCGGCGCCGGGATTGGTG
>CALFIA010000166.1 GCA_937876275.1 uncultured Actinomycetes bacterium
CGGTGACTGGAGTTCAGACGTGTGCTCTTCCGATCTGGCACCACTCAGGGAGAGCATTCCGCCTTTGAGTTTTGCAGGTCCGGAAAGCACGGAAACCGTGACGGGAAGGCTCGCGCTGGAGGTCGGCGACGTGATCGTGGAGGGAGCGCTTCCGAACGTCTGATCCGCGATGCCAGGGAAGGTGATGGTCTGATCCCCTTTCCCGACGACGATCGTTGCCGTCACTGCCGGGGCCGCCGAGTAGGTCGTGTCACCAGCTTGCGAGGCCCTCACCGTCACCGTGCCCAGATTGGTCAGCGTGAGCGTGTTGCCGGCCAGAGTTGCGGGTCCCGAGATCAGCGCCAGACTCACCGGCAGACCCGAACTGGAGGTGGCCGAGAGGGAGAGCGGGGAATCGCTGAGCTTCACGGTCGCAGGGGGAGCAAAGGTGATGGTCTGCGCATTGGAGGCCATCGGATTGGTTACCGGCGGGTTCGTCACCGGCGGATTGGTGACAGGGGGATTCGTCACCACGGGGTTCGTAACTCCGGAGTTGGTAAAGGTCGCCACCAGGTCGTGATTGGCATTGATGGCGAGGGTGTAGTTGGTCGAGTTGGTCAGCGGAATATCCGCCTCGCTCCAACCGACAAACCGATAGCCGTTGTTGGCTTGAGCCGAGAGGGTGGTGTTCTGGCCCACAAGGAAATCCCCCGTTCCGGTCACGGTCCCCGACCCCGCCGGAGCGATGGTGACAGAGGCCATGGCATGGGCGGGCAACTCCACGCCGGGAGCAGCCACATTGAGGATGTAGACCTTGCTAACGTCAGGATGCACGTAGTCCGAGGCCGTGACCCGGAACTGAAAGGCTCCACCGGTTTGCGGAGTCCCAGACAGCAGTCCGCAGTTGGTGTCCGCCGCATTTGTGTTCAGCGACAAACCCTGGGGCAAGGCTCCGCTCAGGGAGACGGAAATCGGTCCACCGCCACTGATCGCAACGAGACGGTCAGGATAGGGAATTCCAACCTCTCCATCCTGGAGGTGGTCGATCAGACCGACAGGGTTCGTCAGCGCGGCCGCGGACATCTGGGCTCCGATAAAATCACCGACAATGGCCACCGCGCTGTAGTCCGCCCCTCCATTCGTGTTGGCCAGACCATGGATTCCATCCTTTGCCACCGACTGGGCAAGCGCCTCATGGGTTTCTGGATCATAGGGACCCGCGTATTTGTAGAACTCATAGCGGGTTGTGACCACATCGTCGCCGTGGTTGAGGCTCTCGGGCGCACCATTGAGGATACTATTTCCCCCGTTGGTATTGCCGGAGTCGTACTGCAGGACCTGCCACTCAAATTCCACTTGAGCAGGCTCTCCATTCGCCCAGCCTTTGACTTGAGGGTGATTCGTGTCAGAGGTCACGAGATCACGGAGCTTCACCTCGCTGTTTGTGTGCGTTGTCGTGGTGATCATCTTGACCCAGGTCGCCTCACCGAACTCATAGACCACGACGGGGGGCACTGGTGGCGGGGGAGGAACGATCACCGGCTGGATCTGCGCCGGAGCCGCAGGCGCGGCGGGCGCGATGTAGTTGAAGACCGGTGTGGAGACGCTGACAGCAGGCCCAACCTTCAGATTACCGGCCCCGTCGTCCTGAAGCCAGTGGTAGAGGACATTGGTCGGGTTGGCGGTGTAGCCGACCTTCTCGTAGGCGCGCTTGCCGAACTCGTCGGTGTTGACGATCAAGGTGCCGCCGGCACGAAGGAGCTTGAGGTTGGCCTTGAGCGCAGCCGGGTTCATCGCGACGAGAACATCGGGTGCGTCGCCCGGGGTCGAGATCGCGTGATCGGCGAAGTGCAGCTGGAAGGCCGAGACGCCGGGGATGGTTCCGGCAGGTGCGCGGATCTCGGCGGGGAAGTCGGGCAGGGTCTTGAGGTCATTGCCCAGGCCTGCGGTCTCGGAGGTGAACCGGTCTCCGGTGAGCTGCATGCCGTCACCGGAATCACCGGCGAATCGGATGACGACCTTGCTGAGTTGAACGACCTGCTTGGCCACGGGCCCACCTTCGCTGACGCAATGTGAATGTATGTAAACCTGGGGATGTCACGCTTATTGCTACTTTGTTGAATCCAAGTGGAGTAAGCCGCGGACTTCAACCCAAATTCAGCATATAAGAGGTGATATGCGCCTCACGGGACCGCGAAGGCCCAGTCGGCCTCCACTAACCTGCGCTCATGACCTCGGCTCGCCACTACAGCGTCCCGGGAGTTCCCGGTCTGGCCGTAGGAGTCCTCGATATCGGTCTCGCCTGCTGCTCCCTGGAGATCGCCGCCGCCGTGACGGCCGGACTCCTGGTGCCCGCTGAGGCCGGCGCCGCCGACTCCTCGATCCTGCTGGTCTCCGGCACGGTCACCGATGCCATGGCACCTGCGGTGATGGCTGCCTGGAATGACCTCTCAGAGCCGCGGCGCGGGGTCTCGTTCGGCGCGTGCGCGAACACCGGAGGGCCGTATTGGGATGCCCCGACCGTGCTCAAGGGCATCGATCAGGTGATCCCGATCGAGGTGTACGTGCCCGGCTGCCCGCCCCGTCCGGAGGCGCTCATCGCAGGGCTCACTGAGCTGGCTGCCCGATGAGGCAGGTATCAGCGGCTGACTGGGCCGCGGAGCTCGCCGAACGTCAGGCAGCCGGCTTCGACTTCCTCGACATGATCACCGGTGTCGATCGGCTCGAGTCGATCGAGGTGATCGCGTCCGTGATGCGCAGCTCTGATGCCACGTGTGAGCTCGTATCGACAACTCTCGATTCCGATCGCACCCTGGCGTCAATCACGCACGTGTACGCGGGCGCCGGCTGGTACGAGCGTGAGCTCGCCGAGATGTTCGGCGTTCTCATTCTCGGTTCCGCTGACCAACGTCCACTGCTGCGTCGCACCGATGAAGGTGCGCCCACCATGCTGAAGAGCACTGTGCTCGGTGCGCGAGTGCTGACTCCATGGCCGGGTGACGCCGATGCGAGTGACGATGCCAAGGCGAATCGACGTCGACAGCGCGCAGTCGGAGTCGCCGAAGGCTGGCTCGTCGAGGAAGGCAGCACCGATGACTGAACGCGTGATCCCGCCAAATGCGCACTCGCTCATCGGGCTCAACCCAGACGCGTGCACGTCATGCATGATCTGCGTGCGCGAATGCCCGGTGTGGTGCATCGATCTTGCGAGCCACACGCACGAAGTGACTGAAGAAGGTGCGCGACGTCCGAAAGTCGTTCACGTACTTGATGAATTCACCATCGACTTCGGAGCGTGCATGTTCTGCGGCATCTGCGTCGATGTGTGCCCCTTCGACGCACTCGCGTGGTCAAGCGGCCTCGACCAGTCCGCGCACTCGGCCGGTGGCCTCGTGCACGGCATCGATCAACTCGTGAAGTGGTTCCCGGCTAGCGGTAGTTGACGAACTGGGTTGCGAAGTCGAGATCGGCTTCCTTCACCAGGCGCTGCACTTCCTGCAGGTCATCGCGGCTCTTGCTCGTCACGCGAAGTTCCTCGCCCATGACCTGAGTCTTGACGCTCTTGGGACCTTCGTCGCGAATGAGCTTGCCGATCTTCTTGGCCTGCTCCTGGCTGATGCCGTCCTTGAAGGTGCCGGAGATCTTGTACTCCTTGCCCGATGAACGGGGATCTTGGGCATCGAAGGACTTCAGCGACAGACCGCGCTTGATCAACTTCTCGCGGAAGACCTCGAGTGCAGCCTTGGCGCGCTCCTCAGTACCCGAGGTGATCTCGACGCCCATGTCACCCTTCCACTCGATCGTGGTGTCGGTGTTCTTGAAGTCGAAGCGCTGCGCGAGTTCCTTTGCGGTCTGGTTCAGGGCGTTATCGGCCTCCTGATGGTCGACCTTGGAAACGATGTCGAAGCTGCTGTCGGCCACTGGTCCTCCTGAGTGCGGGTGAAACTGCTGGGCCACATTCTGTCGTACTCGAGAGCCTGTATTGTTCTCCCGCAGCCCCTCGTGGGCTGTAAGGCGGGTTGCCCGAGCGGCCAATGGGAGCGGACTGTAAATCCGTCGGTTTTACCTTCGATGGTTCGAATCCATCACCCGCCACAAGATGGACCGGTTGCCTCACGGCAGCCGGTCCTCTTCGTTTTCCTCAGAGTTGCCTCGGGTTCTCGGGAGCTCCGCCTCTCGGGGACAGTTCCTTAAGCCCCTCGAGTCGGACTCCCGAGAACCCGAGGGCCGCAGATCGCACACTGTTCGTTGAGCCCCTCGAGGCGGAGCTCCGGAAATCCCGGGAACCCCGAGGACCCCGTGAATTAGTCGAACGGGTACGTCACCCCGGTGAGCTCCTCGCTAGCCGTCCACAGGCGGGCGGCGTCGGCGACGTCAGCGGCTCGGGCGTTGCGGTCGACGAGCTGCGGGTAGCCGCGCATCTCCATGAAGCCGTTCGGGCCGACATAGGAGTCGCCGGGCAGGCCGGGGGCGGTGGCCGCGAACAGCGTAGGGAGTGCGCCCATGGCCGCGCTCTGAGCGAGCACGTGATTGCCCCAGGTGGTGACGCGAGCCTGAAGTGAGCGGCCGCGCATGTGAGCACCGCGGGTCTGCAGGTGGGTGTGGGCATAGCCAGGATGGGCCGCCATGGCCTTGACCGACAGGTGGGCCTGGTCAAGTCGCCGCTGCAGCTCGCCGGTGAAGAGCAGGTTTGCGAGCTTGCTCTGGCCGTAGGCGCTCCAAGCGCGGTAGGTGCCTTGACCGTGGAAGGTGTCGAGATTGAGGCGACCCATGCGATGGGCGCCGGAGGAGACCGTGACCACGCGAGAGCGGTGACGGGCCACGAGCGCGGGCAGCAGCAGGCCGGTCAGGGCGAAGTGACCCAGATGATTGGTGCCGATCTGCATCTCGAAGCCGTCGGCCGTGAGGCGATGGGGGATTGCCATGACTCCAGCGTTGTTGATCAGCAAGTCGAGGCCGTCCGGATGGCTCGTGGCCCATTGGTCGGCGTACTCGCGGATCGAGGCAAGGCTGGCGAGGTCAAGGTGTCCGACCTCGAGTGAGGCCTGCGGGTGAGCCGCGCGAATGGCGGCGGCTGCCTGCTCGCCCTTGGCGATGTCGCGAACGGCCATCGACACGTGGGCTCCGCACCCGGCCAGGGCCAGGGCGGTCTCGTACCCGAGGCCTGAATTTGCGCCGGTGATGAGCGCCGATCGACCGGTGAGATCGGGCAGGTCAGCAGTGGTCCAGGGCATGCCTCCAGTGTCGTGGCGATCCATTCACGGGGCAACTACGGGCTGGTCGGACCCGATTTCGCCATGAGGGGATCCCCCCTGTACGCTTGCCAGGCTTCACGCCCCTTTAGCTCAGTCGGCAGAGCGTCTCCATGGTAAGGAGAAGGTCTACGGTTCGATTCCGTAAAGGGGCTCGGCTGATGAGGAGTCGGTAGGCCTCATCGCACGGCGGGGTAGCTCAGTTGGCAGAGCAAGCGGCTCATAATCGCTGTGTCGCCGGTTCAAATCCGGCCTCCGCTACCACCTTGGAAGCTCCCGCCTCCAAGACCAGCACCACCCGAACGCACGTCCAGACGAAAGAGGAAGTCCAATGGCCAAGGCCAGCGACATTCGCCCCAAGATCACCATGGCCTGCGAGGACTGCAAGCACCGGAACTACATCACCAAGAAGAACCGGCGCAACGATCCCGATCGTCTCGAGGCCAAGAAGTACTGCCCGAACTGCAACAAGCACACGGCTCACAAAGAGACCCGCTAGTCCAAGAGCCTTCGAGCCTTAGAGTTCCCATGGCACTCAACCAGGAGTTCGTCGGTCGTAGCTTCCCGCCCAGCCCGGTGTACCAGGTCGGGCGGGAGAAGATCCGCGAGTTCGCGACCGCGATCGGCGACTCCAACCCCGTTTTCCATGACCCGGCTGCGGCTGCTGCGCTCGGCTATGCCGACATCATCGCGCCGCCGACCTTCGCGATCATCGTCTCGCTCAAGGCCGTGACCGGTGTCGCTCATGATCCCGAGCTCGGCCTCGACTACTCGCGCGTCGTGCACGGCGATCAGCGATTCGTCTACACCCGCCCCATCTGCGCCGGTGATGAGCTTGTCGTCACTGCGACGATTGAGAGCGCCCGTACCGTGGCCGGCAACGACATGCTCAGTGCGCGTGCCGATGTCGCCACCACCGCCGGCGAGCACGTGGTCACCACCTACTCGACCATCGTGGCGCGCGCTGCAGAGGAGGCCGGAGCATGACCCCCGCCTTCGCAGATATCGAGGTCGGCTACGAACTGCCGTCCCAGCAGTTCCCCATTACTCGTGCCGATCTCGTGCGGTACTGCGGCGCCTCGGGCGACTTCAACATCATTCACTGGAATGAGCGCATCGCCACCTCTGTCGGTCTACCGAATGTCATTGCCCACGGGATGTTCACCATGGCTGAGGCGGTGCGCGTGGTTACCGACTGGCTCGGCGATCCAGGTGCACTCGTCGATTACGGCTGCCGATTCACGCGCCCTGTCGTCGTGGCCGATGACGACAATGGAGCATTGCTCACTGTCACCGCGAAGGTGACCGAGAAGCGCGACGACAACACAGCCCTGATCACGATCAGTGCTTCGTGCGATGACGCCACTGTTCTGGGCAAGGCCCAGGCCATCGTCCGGCTTGCATAATCATGTCCACTGCTCCTGCTGAGGTCGTTGCTCTCGCGGAGGCACGTGCTCAAGCCCGTGCTGACAAGGATTTCGCGCGCTCCGATGAATTGCGCGATGCGATCGCCGCTGCTGGATGGCTGGTCAAGGATTCCGCCGATGGCTACGTGCTCAGCGAGAAGCCGCCCTTCGAGGTTGTCGCGACTGTCAGCCAGCTTCCCGAGCACTCGCCGCGTATCGAGGCCGCGTTGTGCACCATTGGGGTCCTCATCGATGGCTGGCCCGAGGATGTGCGCACCTGCCTCGATGCGTTGATGGCACATGCGCCTGAGGGTGCTGTCGTCATTGCGCTCGATCTCGGAAATGTCGATGGCGCAGGGCTGGTGTTGCATGAGTACGCGCTCGCGCATCCTGATCGCATAGTTGAACTGCATTGCGCGCAAACCCTGCAGCAAGGTGGCTGGTCGGCGGCGGTCACATCCTTGCTGCAGATCTCGGCCTCGCGCGTGCACTTCATCATGGATCTCTCCTCCGTGCTCGAGGGCGATGCAGTTACCCCATTGGTGCAAGCGATTGACGGTGGCGTTGTCGGTGCTGGCTGGAAGGGCACCAATGTCGATGTCGAGGACGCCTGGCGTTCGGTCGTCGAGGCAGGCCCGGGGGAGGTCGACATTGTTCTCGGCTATTTCGCGGCACTCGATCGCGAAGCCGCCCTTGCCACTCCGCCGCACCCGAAGGCGAAGTTCTATCGCAATGCCGACCTTGAATGGTCACTCGCCCTGCGTGCGGCGGGCGGGGTCCTCGTCGTGCCAACGGCCGAACTTCCGGTGCGTCAGGATCGCCACCGTGGCTATTACGATTCCGATCCGGCTTACCGCGATAAGGAATCGCGCAAGAACTACGACCGAATCCTTCAGGCGTACCGCGGTCGCGACGAGATCCTCCATCGCTGATCACGTAACGTGCTCCCCATGACCGGTAGCCCGTCTCTTGCGGAGCTGACGACCTTCCGCATTGGCGGCCCGATCGGCTCACTGGTCGTGGCCACCAGCGAACTCGAATTGATCGAGGCCATCCGCGCTGCCGATTCACTCGATACCCCCGTTCTGCTCCTGGGTGGCGGGAGCAACCTGCTCTGCTCCGACAGCGGATTCGAGGGCGTGGTTATCGCCATTCGCACGCGTGGTGTCGAGGTTGTCGAAGTCGGCTCGACCGTGCACCTGACCGTGGCGGCGGGAGAATCCTGGGACACGCTCGTCGCCCGCGCTGTCGGGCATGGTTGGTCAGGTATCGAGGCGCTGTCCGGCATTCCCGGCCTCGTCGGTGCAACCCCCGTGCAGAATGTCGGCGCGTATGGCCAAGAGGTCTCGCAGGTTATTCGCGAGGTGCGCGCCTGGGATCGCGTTGCGTCATCGCTCGTCACCTTGTCGAATGCCGACTGCGAGTTCGGTTATCGATCCAGTCTCTTCAAGCGCGAGCCGAATCGTTTCGTCGTACTCGAAGTGGTCTTCGAACTGGTGTCGGGCGATCGTGGATCAGTGGAGTACTCGCAGCTCGCACGGCAGCTCGATGTGGGCGTGGGTGATGAGCTTCCGTTGACGCGCATTCGCGATGCGGTGCTCGCCCTTCGCCGCGAGAAGGGAATGGTGCTCGACGATGACGACACCGACACCTGGAGTGCCGGCTCCTTCTTCACCAATCCGATCGTCGATGCTGTTCGCGCTGCGACCATCCCGCTCGACTGCCCTCGCTATCCGAGTATCGAAGGCACCAAACTCAGCGCGGCTTGGCTCATCGAGAATGCAGGAATCGATCGCGGCTTCCGCGTCAATTTTGAGTCGCGCGCACGCGTATCGACCAAGCACACTCTCGCCCTCACCAATACCGGTAGCGCGACAGCAGCAGAAATACGAGAACTCGCCGACGTCATACGTCGACGAGTTCTCGAGAAGTTCGGGATCGAGCTAGTGCCCGAGCCGCAACTAGCTGGCTTCTGACAGCAGCTTCTGCATGCGCGTGATGCCTTCGGTGATGTCAGCGTCGCCGAGCGCATACGACAGGCGCAGGTAGCCGGGGGTGCCGAACGCCTCGCCGGGGACAACGGCGACCTCGGCTTCGTCGAGGATGATGTTCGCGAGCTCTGCTGACGATGAGATCGTCTTGCCGCGCAGCGACTTGCCGATCAGGGCCTTGACCGAGGGGTAGACGTAGAACGCGCCTTCCGGAGTCGGGCACTCAACACCGTCAATCTCATTGAGCATCGCGACGATGAGCATGCGACGGCGATCGAAGGCCACCTTCATCTCGTCGACTGCCGCGAGATCACCGGAGACTGCGGCGATCGCTGCGGCCTGCGCCACGTTGGAGACATTCGAGGTTGCGTGCGACTGAAGGTTCGTGGCTGCCTTGATGACATCGGCGGGGCCGATGAGCCATCCCACGCGCCAGCCGGTCATCGCGTAGGTCTTCGCGACGCCGTTGACGATGATGCAGGTGTCGGCGAGGCCGGGTACGAGTACCGGCATTGAGCTGAACTCAGCGTCGCCGTAAACCAGGTGCTCGTAGATCTCGTCGGTGATGACCCAGATGCCGTGGGCCAGGGCCCACTCGCCGATCGCCTTGACCTCAGCGGGGGAGTAAACGGCGCCGGTCGGGTTCGAGGGCGACACGAAGACGAGCACCTTGGTGCGAGGGGTGCGTGCGGCCTCAAGCTGGTCGACGGTGGCGCGGTAGCCGCTGGTCTCATCGGTCATGACCTCGACAGGTACGCCTCCGGCGAGACGAATCGCCTCGGGGTAGGTGGTCCAGTACGGCGCGGGCAGGATCGCCTCGTCTCCGGGATCGAGCAAGGTGGCGAAGGCGTTGTACAGAGCCTGCTTGCCTCCGTTGGTGACCAGCACCTGAGCCGCGGTGACCGCGTAGCCGCTGTCGCGCAGGGTCTTCGCCGCGATGGCGTCCTTGAGCTCGGGGAGACCGCCGGCCGGGGTGTACCGATGCATGGCCGGCACGCGCGAGGCCGCCACAGCTGCCTCGACGATGTAGTCGGGGGTCGGGAAGTCGGGCTCGCCGGCTCCGAAGCCGATCACCGGGCGACCAGCAGCCTTGAGGGCCTTGGCCTTGGCGTCGACGGCCAAGGTGGCCGACTCGGTGATGGAGGAGATTCGGTCGGAGATTCGTGAGGTCATGCTCCTATTGTTCCAGGCCTGCTCGACGGTGCTGATCGGGCATCGCAATGGGCATCGCAATGGGCATCGCAATGGGCATCGCGATGGGCATCGCGATGGGCATCGCGATGGGTGCTCGGAGGGGCTTCGGATAGCCCGAAATGCCCGATTGGACCGTCCTTCGGCGAGGGCCGTAGACTCACTCCTCCGTAAGGAAGCTTGGCGGCAGCCTGCCCAAAGGCAGCCGACTTCTCCTCACAAAGGGTCGTAGCTCAACTGGCAGAGCACCGGTCTCCAAAACCGGGGGTTGGGGGTTCGAGTCCCTCCGGCCCTGCGGAGCGGTCATACGGCCGCGCAGCAGGTTGCACCACCAGCAGTACTCAGGTCCACGAAGAGAAGGCAGTCATGACAGACACCGACACGTCAGAGCGTTCGAGCTCAGACGCGCGTCGTTCGCGCGGGAACATCTTCTCGCGCGTCGCGCTGTTCATTCGCCAGATCATCGTCGAGCTGCGCAAGGTCATCTGGCCCACTCGCAAGGAGTTGATTGCCTACACGACGATCGTCATCGTCTTCGTGGCAGTCATCTCGGCGATCATCGCCGGCTTCGACTACATCTTCACCAAGGGAGTCCTGCTCATCTTCGGATGATCACGCTCACTTCCCCCACCCTGTTCGTCTACTAAGGAGAATGACCGCCGTGTCCGATATGGACCAAGAGTTCGCCGCTGATGACTTCGAGGCAGAGGCCGCCGCAGTGCTGTCTGCCGCGGAGGAGATCGCCGAGACGGCGGCTGCGGATGTCGTGACCACCGCCGCTCTCGACGCAGAGATCGAAGCTGAGCTCATCGTCGATGCTGCCGTGATCGAGATCGAGGCAGAGGTCGCTGCTGAGGTTGCTGCCGAGATCGAGGAGGACGAGGACGAAGATCCCGTCGCAGCGTTCAAGGAGCAGATGCGCATCTCTCCCGGTGACTGGTACGTCATTCACTCCTACGCCGGCTACGAGAACAAGGTCAAGGGCAACCTCGAGAGCCGCGTCATCAGTCTCAACGTCGAGGACTACATCTTCCAGGTCGAGGTTCCGATGGAAGAGGTCACCGAGATCAAGAGTGGTGTGCGCAAGCTCGTGCGCCGTAACAAGTTCCCCGGCTACGTCCTCGTCCGCATGGAGCTCACCGATGAGTCGTGGGGCGTCGTACGCCACACCCCCGGTGTCACCGGCTTCGTCGGTCACGGTCACCAGCCGGCACCGCTGACCCTCGATGAGGTTGTCGCGATCTTGGCTCCCGTTCCCGAGAAGAAGGCGGGCGCGCCGGGTGCACCCGCAAGCGCCGGCGGAGCGTCGTCGAGCGCACCGGCTATCGAGATCGACTTCTCGATCGGCGATTCCGTCACCGTGGTCGACGGTCCGTTCGCCACCTTGCATGCGTCGATCTCCGAGATCAACATCGAGGCCCAGAAGGTCACCGGCCTCGTCGAGATCTTCGGTCGTGAGACTCCCGTGGAACTGGCCTTCAGCCAGATCCAGAAGAACAACTGAACTTCTGCGGGGTGACCCGCAGATTGCACCACCTCGTCGAGCACCATCCGGCGAGCAGTTCGTCCCTCGCGGGGAACTCGCGGGGTAATCACACAGGTAAGGACCCGAATCACCATGGCACCTAAGAAGAAGAAGGTTGCCGGCCTGATCAAGCTCCAAATTCAGGCAGGCGCCGCTAACCCCGCGCCGCCCGTTGGCCCTGCACTTGGCCAGCACGGCGTGAACATCATGGATTTCTGCAAGGCCTACAACGCGGCCACTGAATCCCAGCGCGGCAACATCATCCCCGTCGAGATCACGGTCTACGAAGACCGCACCTTCGACTTCATCCTGAAGACCCCGCCGGCATCCCGCCTCATCCTCAAGGCCGCAGGCCTGGAGAAGGGCTCGGGCGAGCCGCACAAGGTCAAGGCCGGATCCCTCACCAAGGATCAGGTCCGCGAGATCGCCACCACCAAGATGCCCGATCTCAATGCCAATGACATCGATGCCGCGATGAAGATCATCGAGGGCACCGCTCGTCAGATGGGCATCACTGTTTCCTAACGGAAACTCCACAATCCGAATCACGTGGGAGAGCCTGCGCGGCTCACTAACCACAACCTGCGAAGGAGCAGAACATGAAGCGCAGCAAGGCATACCGCGCCGCCGCTGAGAAGATCAACCCCGACGAGCTGTACTCACCGCTCTCGGCCGTTCGTCTCGTCAAGGCTGGCGTCGCGACCAAGTTCGATCCGACCGTTGAGGTCTCCATGCGTCTGGGCGTTGACCCCCGCAAGGCAGACCAGATGGTGCGTGGCACCGTCAACCTTCCGCACGGCACCGGCAAGACCGCCCGGGTCCTGGTCTTCGCCAACGGCGAGAAGGCTGACGAAGCACGCGCAGCGGGAGCCGACTACGTCGGTTCCGACGAGCTCATCGAGAAGGTGCGCGGAGGCTGGACAGATTTCGACGCCGCCGTCTGCACACCCGATCTGATGGGCAAGGTCGGAACCCTGGGCAAGGTGCTTGGTCCTCGTGGCCTCATGCCGAACCCCAAGACCGGCACCGTCACCATGGATGTCGCGAAGGCAGTCGACGACATCAAGGGCGGCAAGATCGAGTTCCGCGTCGACAAGCACTCCAACCTGCAGTTCCCGATCGGCAAGGCCTCGTTCAGCGAGACCCAGCTCGTCGAGAACTACGCGGCAGCCCTCGACGAGGTTCTGCGCCTCAAGCCGTCCGCGGCCAAGGGTCGTTACATCAAGAAGGCAACCTTCTCCTCGACCATGGGTCCGGGCGTGCAGGTTGACTCGAACCGCGTCAAGAACCTCACCGCAGAAGACGACATCTAGTCGTCGCGCAGCGATCAACGAAGGGGCAGCCAATGGCTGCCCCTTCGTTGTTTTCCGCCAAATCGATTGACCCCACTTGGGGCGGACGACACACTGGCATGGCTGCACAG
>CALFIA010000167.1 GCA_937876275.1 uncultured Actinomycetes bacterium
CGATCGTTGCCGACGTCGTCGTCTTTGCGCGAGTCACGCCAGTCCAGAAGGTCCGGATCGTCGAGGCCTACCAGCGCGTTGGGCGATCGGTCGCGATGACGGGTGACGGCGCCAACGACGCGGCCGCCATCCGGCTCGCGGATGCCGGCATCGCACTGGGAGGTCGCGGCACCGCCGCGGCACGCGAGACCGCGGACGTCGTCGTGGTCGACGACCGCATCGAGACGATCGTCGATCAGCTCGCGGCCCGCATCGCGAAAGGTCATCAGGTCGTACTCGTGTCGAGTGGCGCGATTGCCACGGGTTTTCCCGCTCTTGGGCTGTCGTCGCGCCCAAAGGATCTCGCCACGCAGCAGGCTTCGGCCAGTGTGGGCCAGGGATTGCTGATCGCCGCATACACGCAGGCATTCGCCAAGCACGGCCTGGCAGTGGGCCAGATCCTGCTGACTGCAGAAGACGTCACGCGTCGCGCGCACTACAAGAACGCGCAGCAGACCTTCACTCGCCTGCTCGAGCTCGGTGCTGTGCCGATCGTGAACGAGAATGACACGGTGGCGACCGACGAGATCCGTCTCGGTGACAACGATCGTCTTGCTGCGCTCGTCGCTCACGTCGTTCAAGCCGATGCGCTCGTGCTGCTCTCCGATGTCGATGGTCTCTATGACGGCCCGCCGAGTCGGGCCGGTGCGACTCTCATCTCTGAAGTGCGCTCCGCGGACGATCTCTCCGGGATTGCCCTCGGGGGCGCCGGCAGTGCGGGCGTGGGTAGCGGCGGCATGGCCACCAAGGTCGAGGCGGCACGCATTGCCACCGGCGCAGGTATCGCCGTGCTGCTCACCTCCGCCTCGAACTCAGGCGCGGCCCTGGCCGATGCCTCGGTCGGCACGGTCTTCCACCCGACCGCCGAGCGAGTCTCGACCCGACTCCTCTGGCTTGCCCATGCCACGTCCCCGGCCGGTCAGCTCGTGCTCGATGACGGGGCCACTGACGCTGTCCTCCACCGGGGGACATCCCTCCTGCCGGCAGGCGTGACCGAGGTGCGCGGTGACTTCTCCGCCGGAGATCCCGTTGATCTCCTTGACCAAAAGGGTCACGTGATCGCCCGAGGTCTGGTGAACTTCGACTCGGATGAACTGCCCGATCTTCTGGGGCGCTCCACCCGAGATCTAGCACGTGAGTTAGGGCCGCAATACGAGAGGGAGATCGTCCACCGCGACGACCTGGTCATCCTCTCCTGAGACGGAAGGGGGAGACATGAGCGTTCATGTGCTGCCCCTGCCCGAGCCACCCGAACCCGTGATGTGGCACGTCACCTTGACCGTCGCCGGCGACCCGGTCTCCTCAGACTCCATCAAGTCAGCCCTCGAGCGGCTCAGTGAGCAGCATCCGTTCCTGCTTGCCGGTCGCTTCTCCGTCGATCGGGCCGAGGTGCGCTACTGGGAGGAGGCCGAAGGCGCCGACACCGCTGTCAGCCTGGCCCTGCATCTGTGGAATGAGCATCTGGATTCCGCCGGCCTGCCACCGTGGGAGGTAGTCGGTGTTGAGGTGATCGATCGCGAGACCTTCCATCGCCGGGGCCAGTGGGTCGCTGAACGCCCGGGCTTGATGGCCGCGGGGCGGGTCGTCCCTTTCTAGTCGTCTAGATTGACGTCATGACCACTGAGAGCACCCTGAACGAGCGCGAAGCTGTGCACGACGTCGCGCGCCGTGGCCGCGTTGCCGCCGCCGACCTACGCCAGTTGACTCGAAATGAGAAGGACGCGGCCCTACATGCTCTTGCAGATGCGCTCGTAGGTCGCACACCCGAGATCGTGAAGGCCAATGCCCTCGACGTCGAACGCGCACAGGGCAACGGAACCTCGGCGGCCATCATTGATCGCCTCACCCTGACCGCGCCGCGCATTGCCGACATCGCACAGGCACTGCGTGATGTGGCGGCACTGCCTGACCCGGTGGGCGAGGTCATTCGTGGTTACACGCTGCCCAATGGGCTGCAGATTCGACAGATCCGGGTGCCCATGGGTGTCGTCGGAATGATCTACGAAGCTCGGCCTAACGTCACTGTCGATGCGGCAGGTCTCTGCCTGAAGAGCGGCAATGCCGCTCTGCTTCGCGGCTCCTCTTCCGCTGCGGCCAGCAACGCGATTCTCGTCGAAGTCATGCGCGATGCCCTTGTCACGGTCGCCCTGCCGGCAGACGCGATCCAGATGGTTCCGGGGGAGACCCATGATTCGGTGAACCACCTGATGACCGCACGCGGGCTTGTCGATGTGCTGATCCCGCGCGGTGGTGCGTCACTCATCGCCAATGTCGTCGAGAACTCGACGGTCCCCGTTATTGAGACAGGTGTCGGTAACTGTCACGTGTATGTCGACAAGGATGCCGACATCGACAAGGCGATCGCGATCCTGCTCAACTCCAAGGCGCAACGCGTGAGCGTGTGCAATGCCGCAGAGACCGTTCTCGTACATCGCGAGATCGCCGATGCATTCATGCCGCGGGCAATCGCCGCACTCAAGGACGCCGGTGTCACCGTGCACGCGGATGAGCGCTTC
>CALFIA010000168.1 GCA_937876275.1 uncultured Actinomycetes bacterium
ATGCCGCCGTCAGTCATGGGGAAGGACATCACGCTCTACGGTGCCTTCGACCCGAAGGATTCGCGCTACGGCGAGGCTGCTGAGTTCCGTGCGCTCTACGAGGCCGATGCTGATGCGCGTCGAGTGGTCGATACCGCCAAGGGTCTCGAAGGCCTGAAGCGCCAGCCCGGTGTGCACGCTGCCGGCGTCATTCTCTGCCGCGAGCCACTGCTCGATGTCGTGCCGATCTGGCGCCGTGAGCAAGACGGCGCAGTCATCACCCAGTTCGACATGGGCGCCTGCGAGAGCCTCGGCCTGCTCAAGATGGACTTCCTCGGCTTGCGCAACCTCACCGTGCTCGACGACTGCCTGCGCTACATCGAGAGCAATCGTGGCGAGACGATCGTGCTCGAAGAACTCACCCTCGACGACCCGGTCACGTATGAGCTGCTCTCGCGCGGTGACACTCTCGGTGTCTTCCAGCTCGACGGTGGTCCGATGCGCGCACTGCTGCGCTCGATGCAGCCCGATAACTTCGAGGATATTTCCGCGGTTCTCGCGCTGTATCGACCCGGCCCCATGGGCGCGAATGCGCACAACGACTACGCCGACCGCAAGAACGGCCGCAAGCCCGTGGTGCCGATTCACCCCGAGCTTGCCGAGCCCCTCGCTGACATCCTCGGCGATACCTACGGCCTGATCGTCTATCAGGAGCAGGTCATGGCCATCGCGCAAAAGCTCGCGGGCTACTCGCTTGGAGCCGCAGATCTTCTTCGTCGCGCCATGGGCAAGAAGAAGAAGGAAATCCTCGAGAAGGAGTTCGTGCCGTTCCGCGACGGCATGGTGGCCAACGGCTACTCACTCGATGCGATTACCAAGCTCTGGGAAATCCTCGTTCCGTTCTCCGACTACGCGTTCAACAAGGCGCACACGGCCGGTTACGGGTTGGTGTCCTATTGGACCGCCTACCTGAAGGCGAACTACCCGGCCGAGTACATGGCGGGCCTGCTCACCTCGGTGAAAGATGACAAGGACAAGTCGGCTATCTACCTGAACGAATGCCGCCGCATGGGCATCAAGGTGCTGCCGCCTGACGTCAACGACTCCGACTTCGACTTCACCCCACGCGGCACGAACATCCGCTTCGGCCTGTCGGCGATCCGCAATGTCGGCGCCAACGTCGTCGACTCGATCATCGCCACCCGCAGGCGCGTCGGTCGTTTCAATGACTTCAACGACTTCATCGCCAAGGTCGAGGGCTCGGTCTGCAATAAGCGAGTCGTCGAATCGCTGATCAAGGCCGGCGCCTTCGATTCCCTCGGCCATTCGCGCAAGGGTCTCGTGCAGGTGCACGAGTACGTCGTTGACACCGCTGTTGACATCAAGCGCGCCGAGGCAATCGGCCAGTTCGATCTCTTCGGTGGTCTTGATGCCGAGGCGGAGAACTCACTCGTGCCCACTGTCGAAATCTCCGACAGCGAGTGGGAGAAGTCGGTGCTGCTCGCCCATGAGCGCGAGATGCTCGGCCTGTACGTCTCCGATCACCCCTTGCACGGCACCGAGCACGTGCTCGCCACCATGACCGATCGCACGATCGCCTCACTGCTGGCCGATGAGCGCACCGATGGCACTGTCGTCACGGTCGGTGGCCTGGTGACCGGCGTGCAGCGCAAGACCACCAAGCAGGGTTCGGCCTGGGCGATTCTCACCCTCGAGGATCTCGAGGGTTCGGTCGATGTCATGGTCTTCCCGGCCAGCTACCAGGCGGCAAGCACTCTGCTCGTCGACGATGCCGTGATCATCATTCGCGCCCGCGTCGATCGCAGTGATGAGGACGGCCTTCGCCTCGTGGCCATGGAAGTCAGTGCCCCCGACATGAGCGAGGCGAGCAGCGGCCCGGTGAAGCTGTCGATGCCGGCCACCCGCTGCATCCCGCCACTCGTCGAGCGGCTGAAGGAAGTTCTCGGCGGTCACCCGGGCACGACCGAGGTTCACCTCATGCTGACGGGCGGCGCTAAGACCACCGTGCTCAAGCTCGATGACAAGCTGCGCGTCACTCCGTCACCGTCACTCTATGGCGACCTCAAGGCGTTGCTGGGTCCGTCATGTCTGGTGTGAACGAGGCCACTGTCGCCCGTCGAGCATCGGCTGTGCTCATTGCCGGGCTGATCTCCGCGGTTGTCGTCGGCGCTGCACTCGGTGTTGTGTGGTGGAAGCTTGCCCCGCGCGTCTCGGTGATCGTGAAGGCAGGGGAGACCTGGCCCGCGAACTATCAGCCGAATGAATACCTCGGCGCCGATGTTGCCTTCGGTGCACTCGCCCTTCTCGGCGGCCTCGGCGTGACTATCGCGTTGATCTACATGCGCCGCGAGCATCTGCTGTCGACCCTGGCCGCCGCATTGGTCTCCGGCTTCCTCGGGTCAGCGATCATGTGGTTCATCGGCACGCGCCTGGGCAACGTCGATATCGCCGGTCTCTCCGGCACGGAAGAGATCACCATCGACGCCCCGCTCAAGCTCACGCTGCCCGCGATGATCG
>CALFIA010000169.1 GCA_937876275.1 uncultured Actinomycetes bacterium
ATCTACACAGGCGAAGACACTCTTTCCCTACACGACGCTCTTCCGATCTGCCCCGACCTCAATGGCCGCGAGGCAATCTTGAAGGTGCATGCCACCGGCAAGCCGATGGCCGAGCACGTCGACCTTCGCGCGGTGGCGCGTCGTACGCCGGGCTTCACCGGTGCCGACCTTGCCAATGTTCTGAACGAGGCAGCTCTCATGACTGCTCGGCTGGGTCGCACGCAGATCGACGATGAGGCACTCGACGAGGCCATCGATCGCGTGATCGCTGGCCCGCAGAAGCGCACGCGCCTGATGGATGATCACGAGAAGCTCATCACCGCGTACCACGAAGCCGGTCACGCACTCGTCGCTGCTGCTCTTCCGGGCACCGACCCCGTGCACAAGATCACGATCCTGCCTCGTGGCCGCGCACTCGGTTACACGATGGTGCTGCCCGACCAGGAGAAGTACTCGACCACGCGCAGCGAGATGCAGAACACCCTGGCTTACATGCTCGGTGGTCGTGCGGCCGAAGAGCTGATTTTCCACGACCCGACAACAGGTGCGTCGAATGACATCGAGAAGGCTACGTCGGTTGCTCGCGCGATGGTCACTCAGTACGGCATGACCGAGCGACTTGGCGCGATCCGTTACGGCCAGGAGCAGGGCGAGGTCTTCCTCGGACGCGATATGGGCCATGTCCGCGATTACTCGGAGGAAATCGCGGCGGCGATTGACGAAGAGGTGCGCAGCTTCATCGAGACCGCGCATCAAGAGGCCTACGAAGTTCTCGTGGCGAATCGTCACGTGCTCGACGCACTCGTGGTGGATCTCCTCGAGAAGGAGACTCTCGACAAGGAGGAGATCGAGGCGATCTTCACCGCACTGTCGTTGCGTGAGCCGCGCCCAGCGTGGACAGGCTCCGCTCGCCGTCGCCCCGACACGAATGGCCCGGTGCTCGCGGCGCATGAAGCCCTGCAGCGTCAGGCGGCATCCCGCCAGGCCAGCAACGGCTCAGTCGATGTCGTGACAACGGTCGAGACCACGGCTGTCGAGGCCCCTGAGTTCGAGATCTGATGTCTGACATCACTCCCGTCTCCTTGCCTGATGGCGTTGTCTCGGGAGAATTCGACGCCGCTTCTGCCGAGGTCGCTGTTCGTCAGCTGCTCATCGCTATCGGCGAGGATCCCGATCGTGATGGCCTGCGTGACACCCCAGCTCGCGTAGCTCGTGCCTATGCCGAGATGTTCGCTGGCCTGCGCCAGACTCCGGAAGAGGTGCTCAGCACCACCTTCGATGCCGGTCATGACGAGATGGTCATCGTCCGCGACATCGAGTTGTACTCCACGTGCGAGCACCACCTCGTTCCGTTCCACGGCGTTGCCCACATCGGCTACATCCCGAACGCGAATGGCCGCATCACCGGGCTCTCCAAGCTCGCGCGTCTGGTCGATGTCTTCGCGAAGCGCCCTCAGGTACAAGAGCGCCTCACCACGCAGGTCGCTGATTCACTCGTGCGCATCCTCGAACCTCGCGGCGCAATCGTCGTGATGGAGTGTGAGCACCTTTGCATGTCGATGCGCGGCGTGCGCAAGCCAGGCTCGCGCACCATCACTAGTGCTGTTCGTGGTTCGCTTCGCGATCCTGCTTCTCGCGCGGAGGCAATGTCGCTCATCATGGGGCGCTAGCAATGTCGCAGCCGACCGACGACGTGATTCAACGTTCGCCTGCTCTCGGCCCGATTGTCTTCGGTGTACTGAACGTCACCCCCGACTCCTTCTCTGATGGTGGCAAGTTCTCGGATGCCTCGATGGCCATCGCCGAGGGCATTCGACTCCACCGCGACGGTGCTCATGTCATTGACGTCGGCGGTGAGTCCACTCGCCCCGGAGCGGCTCGTGTGTCGGCCGACGAGGAATGCGGTCGAGTACTTCCCGTCATCAACGGCCTTGTAGCGGCCGGCGTGCCGGTCAGCATCGACACCATGCGCGCCTCGACGGCCTGCGCTGCAGTTGAGCACGGCGCGAGTTATGTCAACGATGTCAGTGGCGGTTTGGCAGACGAGTCAATGTTTGCGGCCGTATCAGAGTTGAAGGTGCCGATCATCGTCATGCACTGGCGGGCGCACTCCCACGAAATGGAGAAGTGGGCGCAGTACGACGACGTCGTCATGGATGTCGTCAACGAACTGACCGCACGTGTGCGTGATGCGCTGCGCGCCGGAATCACGCGCGAGAACATCATCGTTGATCCGGGCCTGGGCTTCGCCAAGGATGCCGAGCACAACTGGGCACTCTTGCGCGGTCTACCACGACTTGTTGCGATGGGCTTTCCGGTCATGGTGGGCGCATCGCGCAAGCGGTTCCTGGGTTCGCTACTCGCTGACGAGACCGGAACGCCGCGTGATCCCGAAGGCCGGGATGAGGCCACGGCCGTGATCTCCGCCCTTGCGGCAGAGCGCGGTGCTCGCTACCTCAGGGTGCATGATGTGGCACGAACCCGCGATGCACTTCGTGTGCGGCATGCGTGGATCACCGGAGGACAGGCATGAAGGATCGAATCACGATCACTGGCATCACCGGGCACGGCTTCCATGGCGTGCTCGACTTCGAGAAGGCCGAAGGTCAGTCGTTCAGTATCGATGTCGTGCTCGAGACCGACATTCGATCAGCCGCCGCCTCTGATGACCTGACTCGCACCATCGACTACGGAGTCATCGCTGAGCTCGTGCATTCGCACATCACCGGTGAGGGGTATGACCTCATCGAGACGCTGGCCGAGCGCATCGCGGCCGCCATCCTTGCCGCCTGTTCGGCCTCAGCGGTCGAAGTCACCGTGCATAAGCCGAATGCCCCGATCACCGTGCCCTTCACCGACGTCAGCATCTCGATCCGCCGAGAGCGCTGATGACCCGGGCGGTCATCGCCCTCGGGGCGAATCTCGGTGATGCGCGTGCTGCGTTGGCCGGCGCGGTCAAGGCGATCACAGCCCTTCCCGGCGTCACCCTGCTCGCCGAGTCCTCCGTCTACTCGACTGCACCGATCGGGGGAGTCGAGCAGCCTGACTACCTCAATGCCGTCGTCACGGTCGAGACGTCCCTGAGCCCGGCTGAGCTACTGGACTGCCTTCACGACATCGAGAACGCCTGGCATCGCACCCGGGAGGTGCGCTGGGGTCCGCGCACCCTCGATCTCGACCTCATCGACGTCGCCGGAGTGACCTCCGATGACCCGGAACTGACGCTGCCCCACCCCCGTGCCCATGAGCGAGCGTTCGTGCTGGTGCCGTGGCTGGAGGCTGATCCTGAGGCGGAACTCACCGGATTCGGGCCGGTGGCCGCCCTTCTTCCCGGCTTGGGTGACCAAGGCATAACGATCGCCTGAATCCGCTGACATTTCGGGCGGCGCTGCCTAGGCTGACCCTCGTTACTTGAGCCCCGCTCAAGTAACGTCCCCTAACCGTACGAAGGAGTCTCGATGGGCCAGTTGGATGGCAGAGTTGCCGTCATCACCGCAAGCACCCGCAGCATCGGCCGCGGAATCGCCGAGGCGTACCACGCCGAGGGCGCCAAGGTTGTCCTGAGCGGCCGTAACCCGGAGAAGGGTGCCAAGGCCATCGAGGAGATGGGTGGCGGCGATCGCCTTCACTTCATCGCAGCCGATGCATCGAAGCAGGCTGACATCGAGGCACTGGTCGACGGCACCGTCGAGAAGTTCGGCCGTGTCGACATCATCGTCCCGAACGCTGGCGGCGTTGCCAACACCGCTCCGGTCGCCATGATCAGCGACGAGGAGTGGCAGTACGAGCTCGACTTCAACATCAACCAGACCTTCTGGATGACCCGTCGCGCGCTCAAGTACATGATCCCGCAGCAGTTCGGTCGCATCATCGGCATGTCGTCGATGTACGGCAAGATCTCGACGATGGCAGTGCCCGGGTACATCACCAACAAGCACGCCATCATCGGCCTCATGAAGGCAGTGGCCAAGGAGGTCGGCACCCAGGGCATCACCGCGAACGCGGTCTGCCCCGGCTTCGTGCCCACCGACATGTTCTACGAGACCGGCCCCGCGACCGTCGAGGCCATGGGCCTGCCGGATCTCGATGCCCTCGCACAGATCATGTACTCAGTCACCTGCATCCAGCGTCCGAACACGGTCGAGGAAGTTGCCGCTGCGTGCGTGCTGCTCGCCTCGGATCTCGGCGCCGGCATCAGCGGCACCACCATCAACGTCGACGGTGGCGCTTCGCCGTACTAAGCCTCACCACGAGAGCGGTCGTCCCGAAGGGGGCGGCCGCTTTCGTCTTTTCTGACCGCATGAGTCCCGGAAAACGGCTGCAGAGGTCGTACGTTACTTACTAGAGTGAGTCTCAAGTAATCCCACCATCCTGGAAAGGCCACTCATGTCTACACTCGGCAATCTCGACGCCTCATTCACCGGTAGCACCACCATCGTCACCGGCGGCGCGGGCGGCATGGGACGCGCCATCACGCTGGCCTTCAGCGCAGCAGGCTCGAACATCGTTGTCGCCGACATGAACGACGCGAGTGGCGCGGAGATCGTCGAGATCGTCAAGGCGCAGGGCGGCAATGCCGTCTACGTGCGCACGAACGTCGCGGTGGCCGAAGACGTCCAGAACATGGTCAAGACTGCAGTCGACACCTACGGCGGCTTGAACTTCGCCGTGAATGCCGCAGCCATCGAGTTCGAGGTCGATTTCCTGGCTGATCTTGCTGACGAGGATTTCGATCGAATGATTGCGGTCAACCTCCGCTCGGTCTTCCTCTCAATGAAGCATGAGATCAAGGCGATGCTCCCGAAGGGCGGCGCGATCGTGAACATCGCCTCGACCAACTCGTACCGCCCGCAGCCGCACCAGTCGGCCTACACGGCAAGCAAGTTCGGTGTACTTGGTATCACCAAGTCAGCCGCCATCGACTACGCCTCCCAGGGCATTCGAATCAATGCCATCTGCCCGGGCGGCATCGATACTCCGATGCTGCGTGGAGCGATTGAGAAGCGCGGTCGCGATCCGCAGGAGGTTGCCAACCGACTCTCCGTCAACGGACGTTTCGGTACGGCTGACGAGATTGCTGCCGCGGCCCTCTGGCTGTGCTCCGACGCCTCGTCGTACACCTTCGGTCACGCCCTCGCCGTCGACGGCGGCTACCTCGCGCGATGAGCTCCTACGACGTCGTCGTCCTCGGCACGGGTGCGGCCGGCCTCGCGGCCGCGGCGCGAGCGGCTGCCGAGGGGGCGAGCGTCGGCCTCTTCGAGAAGGCCAACAAGGTCGGGGGCACCACGGCCTGGTCGGGTGGCACGGTCTGGATTCCGCTGAATGCGAAGAGTCTCGAATCGGGCATTGTCGATGATCGCGAGACAGTGCTGGGCTATCTCGGGAGCCTTTCGCACGGGATGCTCATCGATGAGCTGATCGAGTCGTACATCGATAACGGCCCGCGGATGCTCGACTGGTTCGAGGCGAACACCTGCTTCCGCTACCAGCCCGTGGTGGGCTTCCCCGACTATCACCCCGAGAATCCCGGTGGCATGCCTGAGGGCGGGCGAACGATCGAGTGCCCGCTCTTCCCGTTCGCGGAACTCGGCGACTGGGCAGATCGCGTCACTCGTGGCTACCAGATTTCCGGCGAGTACATGATGAGCGAATCGTCGATGTCGCGTCACAAGCCGAACGGAGGGCCGGATGCGGCCGAGTTTGCGCGTCGTCGTACTCGTGATGAGCGTGGTGCCGGTCAGGCCGTGGTTGGGCACTTGCTGAAAGCCTGTCTTGATCTCGGTGTCGAGCCTGTTACGGATGCCCGGGCGACGCGCCTCCTGACCGATGGCGATGCGGTAACCGGTGTGCTCATCGAGTACGCCGACGCAAGCACGGAGGAGGTGAACGCCCGAGGCGGTGTGATCATCGCGACCGGCGGCTTCGAGCATGACGACGACCTCAAGCGGGCGTTCACTCGTGGACCTCTTCCACGTACTGTCGCGGTGCCTACCAACACGGGAGATGGCCTGCGCATGGCCATGCGCGTCGGTGCTCAGCTCGGCAACATGCGCGAGGCCTGGTGGGTTCCGGTGATCGACGTCGAGGTTGAGGGCTGGGGTCAGGTTGTCTGGCAGGTGAATGGTGAGCGCTCGCGACCGCATTGCATCATGGTCAACGATGCAGGCAGTCGATTCACCGATGAGGCATCCAACTACAACGCTTTCGGCAGTGCCTTCCATGTTGTCGACGTAGCCTCATTTGAGTACGTCAATCACCCGGCGTGGATGATTTTCGATTCCCACTACCTCACCAAGTACGGCCTCGCGAAGCACAAGGATCCACTGAATGTGCCGAGCTGGATGGTGGGCGCTGCCTCCCTGGCCGAGCTTGCCGCCGCAATCGACATTCCCGTCACTGCACTCGAGGCCACGGTGACTCGATGGAATTACCTGTGTGCCGAGGGGCAGGATCTTGACTTCTCTCGCGGTGAGAGCGCTCATGATCGATTCTGGGGCGACGGTGAATTTGGCCTCACTCGACAGACCACGCTGGGGCCGCTCGACACGGCACCGTACTTCGCCGTGCGTGTGCGCAGCGGAGCACTGGGTACGAAGGGCGGACCGCAGACTGATGCTGTCGGGCGGGTTCTCGACGTCGACGGTGCCGTCATCCCCGGTCTGTATGCCGCGGGCAATGCGATGGCATCGCCCATGGGCATGACCTACGGGGGCCACGGCGGCACCCTCGGCCCGTGCATGACCTTCGGCTGGCTGGCCGGCGGCGACGCCGCGCAGCGTGCCAGAGTGTGACCATGGCTGATGTCGAGTTCTCCGTCCACGGCGGTATCGGGCGCATCACGCTGAACCGGCCGAAGGCGCGTAACGCCCTCAACACCGGAATGGTGCTTGCCATCAAGCGTCAGCTCGATGAGTGGGATCTCGATCCTCAGGTGAGAGCTGTCGTCGTCGTGGGAGCAGGTGAGCACGGCCTCTGTGCCGGTGGTGACGTGCGCGACATGCAAGCCAGCGCCATTCGAGGCGATGCTGACGTAGCCGAGTTCTTCCGCGCTGAGTATCAAATGAACGCACGGATTCATCAATTCGCGAAGCCCTACATCTCGATCATGGATGGCTTGGCGATGGGTGGCGGCATAGGAGTCTCAGCGCATGGCAGCGTGCGCATCGTCACCGAGCGTTCGTTGCTGGCAATGCCCGAGGTGACCATCGGCATCTGCACCGATATCGGCGCCACCTATTTGCTCTCTCGGGCACCGGGCCAGGTCGGTACCTATCTCGCTCTCACGGGCAGCACCTTCGGGCCTGGCGATGCGATCTACTGCGGTTTCGCCGACCACTTCATGCCGGTCGCTGACCTTGCATCCTTCCTGCATCGAATCGAGACCGAGAGCATTGCTTCTCTTCTCGACGAACTCACTGTCGAAGCCCCGGCGGCGCCGTTGGCAACCGCCCGATCGTGGATCGACGAGTGCTTTGCCTTCGACACCGTGGCGGAGATCCTGGCGGCGCTTGATGCAAGTTCGGTCACCGAAGCGAACGCGACTGCTGATCTGATCCGCACCAAGTCTCCTTCGGCGGTTGCGGTAACGCTCGAGGCCGTTCGCCGAGCCGCCCACCTGGATTCGGTCGAGGCAGCGCTCGAGGCAGAGTTCGCCGTCTCCTGCTATCTGATGTACGACCATGATGCGATCGAGGGCATTCGTGCGCTCATCGTCGACAAGGACAAGAACCCGCAGTGGCAGCCAGCAACCAACGCCGACGTCACGCGCGAGTACATCGAGGCGGCGTTTGCGCCGTCGAAGTACGGCAGCCTGGGACTGCTCGACTAGAGGCTGCATGCGAAAGGCCCGGCTCTGCGAGCCGGGCCTTTCCTGCGTTCGTGGGAGCGACTACTTCGAGTAGTCGTAGAAGCCGCGACCTGACTTGCGGCCGAGCAGGCCAGCTTCGACGTGGCGCTTGAGCAGGGCCGGCGGGGAGAACGAGTAGTCGAGGTGCTCGGCGTACAGGCTCTCGGCCACGAGCAGCAAGGTGTCGAGGCCGATCATGTCGGCGAGGGTCAGCGGACCCATCGGCATTCCGCAGCCGTAGACCATGCCGGTGTCGATGTCTTCCTTGCTCGCTACGCCGTTCTCGAGCGATCGGATCGCGGAGAGCACGTAGGGCACGAAGATCGCGTTGACCAGGAAACCGGAGCGGTCAGCGGCATTGATGACGATCTTGCCGAGCTTGGTCTCACCGAACTCAGCCGCCTTCTTGGCGTTCTCCGGGTCGGTGACGAGGCAGGCGATGATCTCGACGAGCTTCATGACGGGCACCGGGTTGAAGAAGTGCATGCCGAGCACCCGCTCGGGGTGCTTGCTGGCTGCGGCGATCTGGGCCACCGGAATCGAAGAAGTGTTCGTGGCGATGATGGTCGAGGGGGAGACGATGCCGTCGAGCTGGGCCATGAGAGCGGCCTTGTCCTCGATGGTCTCGCGGATAGCCTCGATGACGATCTCGCGATCGGCAAGAGCCGAGAGATCGGTCGTGAAGGTGATGCGGCCCATGATTGCGTCGACCGATTCGCTGAGCTTGCCGGCGGCCTCGGCCTTGGTCAGCGACGCGGTCATGCGCTCCTTCGCGGTGTCGAGAGCGGGGGCAATGGCGTCGACCACGATGACATCGCAGCCGCCCTTTGCGCCGACCTCGGCAATACCGGAGCCCATGAGGCCGCAGCCGACTACACCAAGCTTGTTCATTGATTTCCTCGTTCTGATTCGCGGGTTGTTGGAGCAGGGTCTAGAAGTCGCCGGCGTTCGCACGCAGGCTGCGCAGCACGCCGCGCAGCTGGTCGACCTGGTTGTCGGTCACGCCGAGGTTCTCGAACACCTGGGCATTGAGCGCCGTGGTGGCAGCTGCCGCCTGAGTGCGGCCGAGCTCGGTGATCGAGGCAAGGATTGCGCGGCGATCGGTGGGATGCGGCACGCGCTCAACGTACGCCTGGCTCTCGAGACGATCGACGGCGCTGGTGACGCTCGTGGGATGCACCTGAAGCAGTGCTCCCATCTTGGTCATAGGAAGTGCACCGCTGCGCGAGAAGCTGAGCAGCATCAGGATCTCGTAGCGAGCGAAGGTGAGGTTCAGCGGGCGCAGCACCGAATCGATGCGCTGCATCAGGATCTGCTGCGCGCGCACGAGTGAGGTCACGGCGGCCATGCCGTCGGCAGCGGCTTCCCATCCGTGGTCGACCCACTGGCGACGGGCTTCCTCGATGGGGTCCGTGCTGAGCATCTTTCCGAGCGTCATCTCGTGATCTCCCTAGACGTTCCGACGGTACTGGCCACCGACCTCGAAGAATGCCGAGGTGATCTGCCCGAGCGAACATACCCGCACTGCATCCATGAGAGCAGCAAAAGTGTTGCCACCGCTGGCGGCCGCAGTCTTCAGGTGCGCGAGAGCGGCTTCGGACTCACCCTGATGGGCAGCCTGGAAGGCGCGCACTCGTGCAACCTGTGATTCCTTCTCCTCCTCGCTGGCACGAGCCAACTCCAGCTCGCCCATCTCGGCGGGATTCGGATTGAGGAAGGTGTTCACGCCGATGATCGGAAGTGAGCCGTCATGCTTCTTGTGCTCGTAGAGCATCGATTCGTCCTGAATTCGACCGCGCTGATAGCCGGTCTCCATGGCACCAAGCACGCCACCACGATCAGCGATGCGATCGAATTCGAGAAGCACGGCCTCTTCGACGAGGTCGGTGAGTTCATCGACGATGTACGAGCCCTGCAGCGGGTTCTCGTTCTTGGTCAGGCCCCACTCCTGGTCGATGATCATCTGGATCGCGAGTGCGCGACGAACCGACTGCGCACTCGGGGTCGTGATGGCCTCGTCATAGGCGTTGGTGTGCAGCGAGTTGCAGTTGTCGTTGATCGCGCACAAGGCCTGAAGCGTGGTGCAGATCGGAAGAGCACACGTCTGAACTCCAGTCA
>CALFIA010000170.1 GCA_937876275.1 uncultured Actinomycetes bacterium
GCTGTCTCCGACCGCGACGACCCGCATCAGGCCGCCTGCACTTCCAGTTCGCGGAACTTGAGCCCATGCATAGCAAGCATCCGCCGAGCACTGCTCTGCCAGGTGAAACGCTCGGCTCGCAGACGTGCCACGGTGCGGTAGCCGTCCTGCTCAGCAGTCAGCATGTCTACGGCTGACGCCCAGGCCCCCGCATCGAGTGGCAGGGCTCGACCCGCGGAGAGTCCGATGACCTCTGGAAGCGCCGAGGATTTGTTCACTATGGCAGGCGTTCCGCTGGCCAGGGCCTCGAGTGCCGCAAGGCCGAAGGTCTCAATTGGCCCGGGTGCCAAGATCACATTGGCACTGGCGAGAATCCGGGCAAGCTCACTGCGTGACGAGACGAAGCCCAGCATCGTGACTGGCAAGTCGACGGCCTGACGCTGCAGAGCTGCCGCCATCGGGCCATCGCCGGCGATGACCAAGTGGGCATCAATTCCTCGACGCCGGCACTCACGGAGAACATCAAGAGCGAAAGCCGGTTCTTTCTCTTTAGAAAGTCGACTGCACATCAAGAGCACGACGGATGCACCGAACTGCGCATGCCAGAAATCAGAACGTCGACCCGGATGGAACTGCACGAGGTCAACGCCCAGCGGGATCTTTCGTACCGGCTGTTCGATTCGGGCGAACTCCTCGCCCGCGAAATCCGTAGTGCAGACAATCGTGTCGGCTCGTCTGGCCGCTGATCGATTAATGCGATCAGCCAGTGACGTACGCGGAGCCCATGGCGCGAATGCCCTCATCACTCCGTCGAGACGCTCATGGGCAATAACAGCCGAAGGAATTCCTCGCTCACGCGCCCAGTCGGCGGCATGAAGCAGCGTGAACCTGTCAGAGATCTCCACGGCGTCGGGAGAGATCTCCTCGAGCAGGGCCCGGATCCTGCGCCGCCCGAGAATGACTCGATAACCACCCGACTTCGGGATCACGGCTGCCTTGAGGTGGTGGGTCGTCACACGACCGTCCACGATTACATCTGTCTCACTGCTCGGGACGATCAAGTGAACGTCGTGACCGGCCAGCTCATACTGCCGGGCTAGTTCATTCATCGAGGTTCGAAGCCCGCCACTGCGCGGACCGTAGAAGTTCGCCAGATGCGCGATGGTCGACATGTCAGGCCGCCACGTGAGCGATGTCGCCGACGGAGACTCGGCGGTGATGCTCAACGAGCTGATCGCCGAGTGCCGACCAGGTGCGCCCTTGCACCCATTGATGCCCACTGCGCGAAATGCGCGCATGAAGCAGGTCATCTGACATCAGGCGCATGACGTGATCGACCATTTCGGCCCGCTTGCCCGGTCTGTAGAGCAAGCCGGTCGATTCATGATCAATGAGATCTCGTGGCCCGCCGATCGCCGGTGCCACGACGGGTACACCGGAGGCCATGCCCTCCTGCACCACTTGGCAGAAGGTCTCCAACTCACCGGGCGCAACCAGGATGTCCATGCTGGCCATGGTGACCGCAAGATCATGACCGCAGAGCCGTCCAGTGAAGTGAGCGTTCGGCATCGATTGCTCCAGGGCAACACGGCTCGGCCCATCGCCCACGATGACCACCGTGATACTCGGATCACTCGCGAACTCACGAAGAATCTGAACGTTCTTCTCAGGCGCAAGACGCCCGACGAAACCGACAACCTTGCGCCCATCTGCGCCCCACGATGCACGCAGTTCGGCACTGCGATGCGAAGGGTCGAACTGCGTCAGGTCGACACCTCGACCCCACATGGCGATGCGCGAGACGCCGAGACCTCTGAGGTAATCGGCCGAGTCGCGCGAGGGAACGAGATTCAAGTGCGAGTTCCTGTGAATTCGCCGCACCACCGAATCGGCCAGGAAGGCAACGGGCGACAGCCCGTAGTGGTGAGCAAAGCCGGCGATATGGGTCTGGTAGGCCGAGATCACCGGGACTCCGGCCAGTTGCGCACCGGAGAGTGCCTGCCAGCCGAGTACAAAAGGTGAGGCCAGATGAAGGCTTGTTGCCCCGAAATCCGAGATGACCTCGCGCATGGCCTGTGCTGAGGAGATCACGACGTCGACGTCGTGCACGCCCGGGATCTCGATCGAGCGCACCCGATGCACCGCAATGCCCTCGAATTCATCCGAGGGGTAGCTGTCGGGAGCAATGATCAGGCACGCGATACCGCTTCGTTTCAGGTGGCGGGTTACCTGGATGACGGAATTGACCACCCCATTCGAACGGGGCAGGAACGACTCGGCAGCGATGGCGATTCGCATGCCTCCATTGCGCCGAAGGCACGTGAGATCTCGGAATCACCAACATGAAGTGTCGCTGAACCTCCAGGTAACTCTCGGTGCCCCGCGTGTTCTCGGCTTTCCTAGACGCACATGCGGCAATAACGTGATGGCATGGCAATCGCCGCGGTGTTCGACCTGGACAACACCCTCGTCGAGGGCTCTTCGCTGTTTCATTTCGGCAAGGAGATGATGCGTCGCCGCTTCATCGGGCCTCGCACGATTCTGCGCTACGCCCGCGCCGAATTCTCCTACGTGCGAAACCGCGCGGAGCAAGACGGAATGCCCGCCGATGTTGCTTCTCGGGTTCTCGGCATGGTGGAGGGACGCCATCAGGAGGAACTCATTGGTCTCGCTGACGATTTCGTCGCAAGTCGTCTCTCCCGCTACTACGTCACAGAGGTTGTCGATCGGCTCACGCACTTCGTCAAGCTCGGCATCCCGACCTATATCGCTACGGCGAGCCCGCAAGAGCTCGCGGACGCCATCGCACGTTCACTCGGTGCGACCGGCGCGCTGGGCACTGTCTCCGAGACCGTGAACGGCGTTTACACCGGTCGGCTCGCGCAGCCGATTGCCCACGGCGCAGAAAAGGCAGCCCGCGTGCGCGCAGTCCTCGAGAGCTCAGAGACAGATCTCGAGAATTCCTGGGCTTTCAGTGATTCGGTGAACGACCTGCCTCTTCTCGCCATGGTGGGGAACCCCGTAGCGGTGCATCCCGACAAGGCTCTCAATCAGATTGCCCTTCAGAACTCCTGGCAGGTCATCACGCCGAAAAGCTCGAACGATCTCGGCAGCATTGCAGCGATTTTCGGCTTTCATCCCTACCCGATGAGCTAGGTCGGACGAACTCGCCTAGGCGCGAATGGGAAGTGAGTCATCGGCGCTGAAAGTGACGCCGGTCAGCCGTTCAGGATTCGTGGCAAACGTGAAGACAATCTCGGCGATCTCGTAGATGCTCAGGGGTTCACGAGTCGCACGACCCTCGGCGTTCAGATGCTCAAGGAAGGCATCAGCGTCAGTACCCGCGTAGGGCAGGCGCGAACCATGTGCCTCACCGGTCAGGTACGGGGCGACGGTATTGATACGGACGCGAGGCTCCATCGCAGCAAGCGCAGTCGTGACTGAAGTGATCTCGGGCAGGCTGTGAGCCCGGATCTCCTCGATGCCGAGCAGGTTGACGATTGCGCCGTTCATGTCGGCCAGGAAGGGCTCGGCAGCCGCGCGAATGAAGTCAATGCCCGCAGGTTCGGTAATCGGCACCCGATCGCAGTTGACCACAGCATCGAGACCATTCCCGCGCACCGCGGCCAGTTCGATCATCGTGCGGTACGACTCCAGGTTGCCGATCTCCGTGCGGATCTGAGCGCGAGAGAAGTGCGAGGTGTGCGCCAGCTCATCGGCGCCCATCACGAACCAGCCGTTGCGAATGAACTCGTAGCCGACGGCCTCGCCTACGGCTGTGTGAATGCCGGTGATGAGGACGGAGGGCGCGTGACTGGCGGGCATGCCCTTAGTCTCGCACCTGCCGTGCCCATGGCCGCTGCGAGGCGGAAGAATGGGCCCGCGCGCCAGGCTCAGCCAGGCGCTGGCGCCCGTAGCTCAATGGATAGAGCAACCGGTTTCTACCCGGTCGGTTGGGGGTTCGAGTCCCTCCGGGCGCACTTTCGCGAGGACATCAACCCCGCCGTGCGACAGTTCGCCAGAGTCCGGCACCTGGGTTCACCAATGCCACGACCGCGACGAACGGCAATGCGAGTAATGGCAGGACCGGAACAAAGCTTGCTCCTACGAGAATCGACACAAGAATCTGCATCGCGGCAAGGGGAAGCCAGAGCAGCGCTAGAGCCGCGATGCGGTGGCCGTGGTCAGCACCTTTCGACAGCAGCTCAGACGCAGCCCATGCTGTCCACAAAGCCGCGGCAAGAGATGACGTTGCCACGACAATTGCATACGGCAGAGCAGACGGACCTGCAGAAGCGGGCAGCAGAATCGTCATGAGCCCCGAGAGAGCCAACGCAACCGGATGCGCGGGCATTCTCACAACTTGCGGCCACGGGTTCCGCGGTGCGGAGGTAATTACGGACGCTTCCTCGGGAGCAGCCTGCAGAAGTACTCGACGGGCCTCATCAAGCTGAGCGAAATGAGCGGCATCACCGTCAACATCCGGATGAGCGATTCGAGCCCAGACCCGCCATGCACGACGAACGGCTTCCGGATCCGCGGTGACAGGAACGCCGAGCAAAAGCGCAGCGTCGTCGCGATTCACTCCTCACTCCTCTCAGCCGCCAACTGAGGAGAAGTGTTAACCATTCGCTGTCGCCCGGCTATCCGAGCTGCAGCTTATTCTGCGGTTTGGATGTTCGCGGCTTGCTTCCCCTTGGAGCCTTGCGTGACGTCGAAACTGACCCTCTGACCTTCCTTCAGGCTCTTGAAACCCCCCATATTGATTGCCGAGAAGTGGGCGAAGATGTCCTCCCCGCCATCGTCAGGAGTGATGAAACCGAATCCCTTGCTGTCGTTAAACCACTTCACCGTGCCTGTGGTGCCCTTGAGCATGCCTGGCTTGGTCACGCTTGACTTGCAATCGGCCTCGGTACCTTCGCAGGTGCAGGTCACCTTTCCGCCGTCATTCGCGCAGGTCCACTTCGCGATGACTTGCTCGCTGCCTGCCTCGGCCGACGCCGATGAGACCGCGGTAGACGGGGCCGGTGCCGGGCTGGATGCCAGAACCGCTGACGCGGCCGCCGTCGGCGCTGACGCCGCCGTGGTCGAACCGCAGCCGGAGAGGAGGAGCGCTCCTGCCGCAGCAATGGAAACCAACAGGGTCGCGACTGCCTTCGAGGAGAACACGGAGCGGAACCTTTCGTCGTCTGCACGCTGCAGGCACAGCGACGCCACGAATTATGGTTCCCGGCAGCACTCGGAACAAGTCAAGAACTGCTCACGCGGGCTGAGGGATCAGATCACGATCCGGGCAGCTCACTGACCCTCACCTTTCCTGCCGCACTAGTCGATTCTTCGCGCGGTGAGCGTGTAGGTCAGCGGAAGTCGCTCGCGACCCTGGACGAGTCGCCAATCATCGTTTCCGTCGAGTTCCATCTGCCCCGGCAGGGCTTCCCAAGGAACGCTGTCATGCTCGACGAGCGAGGTGACCTGCATGCCTGCATCGATCAGTGCGGTGATGATCTCGCCTAGGCCGTGATTCCACGAATGCGAGGTCGTCGCCTGAAGGGGGCTCGCCGTCTCAACGTAGGACTCCGACTCATCGAAGGTCAGAGGCTTATCTGTCTCGTAATACGGGTAGCCCACTACGAGCCGATCAGTCACGCTCTCGTCGATTGCCCACAGCATCGGATGGCCTTCACGAATGAAGAGGCGTCCGCCGGGCGCGAGCAAACCATGGACAACGCGTGCCCACGCATCCACCCGTGGAAGCCAGCACAGGGCACCAATGCCCGTGTACACGAGATCGAAGGTTTCAGCGCCGAGGAGTTCGACGGCTTCGTAGGCATCACCCTCGACGAACCGAACATCAACTCCGCACTGAGAGGCCAGGTTGCGACCTTCCTCAACTGCAGCACCTGAGAAGTCGAGTCCGGTCACCGATGCCCCGAGCCGGGCGAGGGAGACCGTGTCGGTGCCGATGTGACATTGCAGGTGCACGACACGGAGCCCGGCGATGTCACCGAGACGTGGGAGGTCGAAGGTCACGACATCGCTGAGCGCTTCAGGATTCTCGATCAGTCGGTTCAGCCCGTAGCCATCGGACTTCGCGTGCAGGGTCGCCCGCTCACTCCAGTTGGCGAGGTTCTGCACCCGAAAGCGCGAGGTTTCATCATTCCAGCCGTCAACACTGCTGTGATCGATCTTCATGGAACAAGTCTTCCAAATGAAAGTCCGAATGACCACACATCATTCAGCTTTTCGGAGTCAGAGCACCGCTGATATGCACTCCATCGGTGTGTTGGACTGATAACTGAACGTCATTGCCTGCAACGCAGGAGATCACATGGCCTCCGGCCTTGCGATCAGCTGCCAAGCCGTGCAAATGAAGTCCAGCTGCACCTGTGCCTGCCAGATCCGGCCCCGTGCGGAATCCGACAAGTACGGCACGGCGTTCACCGAGCGGGAAGAGCGTCTGCTTCGCGACTACTTGCGAAAGCGGGAGGTAGGGCGCGGTCTGGGCAGGCACGCTGCGGAAAGTGAGATCGCTGAAGGTGCCACGCACACGAACTGCCACCATCCCATTCGCCGATCCGACGAGCGCGTTCACCGCGGTGGCAAGGTTCGCGCACGTAGTGCCGGGCGGTACAGGCCCGGACGCCGTCGGGGCAAACGTCACTGTCTCGGACCAAGGGGTTGACTGGCTTCCGTCGATGACAACGGGCGTGCCGTCGGTGCCGATCCGATACATCGTGCCGGCCACCATCACGAACTCGCCGTCTAGATTATTGAAGGTTCCGAGGCCAAGGGTCGTGCCCTTCGACGCGGAGTTGATCGGGGCAAGCCCTGCGTAATTGGGCGAAGCGAGATAGTCATACGTGCCGATCTGGTGGACCCAGGCATCACCGGTCGCCGCGGAAGCAGCAGGGGCGAGAGAGCCGACGACGGCCACGCACGAGATGAGAGCAACGACAAGACGGCGATTCATTCGGGACTCTCCTTGACTGTGCGCATGTGGCTGTGAACACAGGCACCGTGCGTGGCACGAGCGTAGTTGGAAAGGTCGCGGGCATTAGCGTTACCGCATGAACTCCGAGCGGCAGGTCATCGCATGCTGATTCTGGAGTTCTTGACCGCAATCGCCGCTGGCCTGCTCGCCGGGCTCACCGGTGGTGGCGGCGGAATGTTCTTCGTGCCCGTTCTGATCTTCGCCGGCCTGCCCGTCGTCCAGGCGCTCGAGACGAGCAATCTGGGCATCCTGATCACCAGCGCAGCCGGAACCCTGACGAATGCGCGACGCGGACTCGTGCCCTGGCGACGGGTTCTGTGGCTTGGTATACCTGCGATCATCGTGGCTCCGCTCGGCGCATGGATCGCCCTTCACCTGCCGGGCAAGGTGCTGATCGCCGGCTTCATCCTGCTCAATCTCACGAACATCGTGCTGACAGCGCGGAAGCCAGCGGAGCATGAGCATCATGATCAAGGAAAGGTGCCCACCGCACTCGAGTACGCCGCCACTGGTGGTTCGGGCGGCTTACTTGCCGGCCTGTTCGGCATTGGCGGCGGTCTGATCGTCGTGCCACTTCAGATCCTGTGGCTTTCGACTCCGATCAAGATTGCTGCGCGCGCGTCACTTGCGGTGATCATGCTGTCGAGCGCGGCCGCCGTGATCGGGCATGCGATCCTCGACGGCAACATTCACTGGGCTACCGGAATCCTGCTCGGCATCGGCGGCGTGATCGGCGCACCTCTCGGCACGCTTCTGCTTCGCCGTATCAGTCCGACAACGGCAACCCGAATACTGCAATGCGTGCTGCTCGGCGTCTCAATCGCACTCGCCTGGCAACTGTTCGACTAGAACGGCTATGCGAGAGCTTCCTTCAGCGCCTCAATGCGACGAGCCGTGATCTTGGCACTCAGAGCTGCAGTCGGGGCGAACACCTCAGACGCGTGATAGGCGCCCGGGTACACGGTGAACTCGACGGTTCCGCCATCGGCCCTGAGCTTCTCGACGAATGCGATGTCCTCATCCATGAACATGTCGCAGTCACCCACGTCAATGAACATCGGCGGCAGGTTGCTGAGATCCGTAGCACGGGCCGGTGCCGAGTACTGATCGGCGGGCTTGCCTCCGAGATACCAGGCCCAGGCCTCGATGTTGCCGGCGCGATCCCAGATACCGAGGTCGACGACAGCCTTGCTCGATTCGGTCTCATTGCGATCGTCGATCATCGGGTACGGGGCCATGACGAACGAGATGATCGGAGTGCCTCGATCTCGAGCGACGAGCGCCGTCGCAATGGCGAGCCCGCCTCCCGCGCTTCCGCCGTACACGGCGAGACGGTCTGGGTCGAACCCCAGTGAACTCGATGCCGCGTGCATCCAACGCAGCGCGGCGTAGCAGTCCTCGATCGCAGCAGGCGCGGGGTTCTCCGGTGCAAGGCGGTAATCAACCGAGACAACGACAGAGCCCGTGAACTCGCATAGCGCTGCCGCGGAAAGACTGTCAGTCTCCAGGTTGCCCAGGATCATGCCGCCGCCATGGAAGAAGAGAATGCCGGGCTTGCTCACTGCGGGAGTGTTCGGACGGTAGATGCGGATTGCAATGTCGGGTGCGCCGGCCGGGCCAGGGATGCTCGAATCCTCGATCGAGATGTTCGGGTTCGGAGGAATATCAGCGGTCATCATCGCCAGCATGCCGTCGAGAGTGGCGCGAC
>CALFIA010000171.1 GCA_937876275.1 uncultured Actinomycetes bacterium
GCCGGTCCACAAACATGCGGTAGCCCTTGTCAGTTGGAATGCGACCAGCGCTTGTATGAGGTGCACTAATCAGGCCTTCGCCTTCAAGGGCGGCCATGTCATTGCGAATGGTGGCCGGCGAGACACCCAGGTTGTGGCGCTCGACCAGGGCCTTGGAACCCACGGGTTCCTGGGTCGAGACGTAGTCATCGACGATGGCGCGCAGCACGGCGAGGCGACGATCCTCGAGCATGCACACCTCCTCGCCTGACCCGAGCATTGGCACTCGGGGTTACTGAGTGCCAATCTTACGCGGAATCTCGGATTCGGCCGCGAACGCGCCTGGCGGAGCTGATCAGGCCAGTAGTTCGCGGACCACGCCGTCAGCGAGTAGGCGACCTGCATCGGTCAGCTGGATACGGCCAGAGAGAAGCGCCTCGCCATTGAGGAGCCCTCGCCCGACGAGGGCCGCAGCTGCAGTGCGGGACGAGGCCGGAATTTCAGCGACCGGCATGCCCTCAGCCAGACGCACGCCCAGCATCACGGCTTCGGTCTGGATCTGCTCGGCTGTGAGGACTTCACGGTCGGCAGCCGGTGATCCACCGCGCGTGAGTGCATCGGCATAGGTCGCCGGGTGCTTGTGATTCCACCAACGCTCCCCCGCGATGTGACTATGCGCGCCTGGGCCAATGCCCCACCAGTCGGTATTTCGCCAATACGCGAGGTTGTGACGGCATTCCCCGCCCGGCTGTGCCCAGTTGGATACTTCGTACCAGTCGAAACCTGCGTCCTTGAGCACTTCATCGACGAGTTCGTATCGACCAGCAGCGACATCGTCATCGGGTTCCGCGATTTCGCCGCGCGCGACCTTTCGTGCCAGCGGAGTGCCCTGTTCGACGATCAGCGAGTACGCCGACACGTGATCAACACCGGCATCGAGAACTTCATCAAGGGAGCGCCGCAGATCATCGTCACTCTCGCCCGGGGTGCCGTAGATGAGATCTAGGTTCACGTGCTCGAATCCGACTGCGCGTGCGGCTCTCGCCATGGCGGAGCTGCTGCCCGGTGTATGCGTGCGGTCCAGCACCTGCAGCACCTTCGATGATGAGCTCTGCATTCCGAGCGAGATTCGAGTGAATCCGCCCTCTCGCAGCGCTGCGAGTTTTGCCGCATCCACGGAATCCGGATTCGCCTCGGTCGTGACCTCGGCATCAGGCGCCAGGCCGAACTCCTCGCTGATCGCAGCCAAAATCTCATTCAGCGCATAGGCCTCGAGCAAGGTGGGCGTGCCGCCGCCGAAGAAAACCGTGTCGACTTCACGATCACCGGCCGCAGAGCGGGCGTAGCGAATCTCGTCGATAAGCACTTCATGGAACGAGTCGCGCGTGACGGAATTGCCAAGCTCAGTCGCGGTGTAGGTATTGAAGTCGCAGTATCCGCAGCGACTGGCGCAAAACGGAACGTGGACGTAGATGCCGAAGGGCACGAACTACTTCTTGGCGCCCGGAGCATCAGAGGTCGACAGCGCGGCAATGAATGCCTCCTGCGGCACCTCGACGCGACCGACCATCTTCATGCGCTTCTTGCCTTCCTTCTGCTTCTCGAGCAGCTTGCGCTTACGGCTGATGTCGCCGCCGTAGCACTTGGCAAGAACGTCCTTGCGAATTGCGCGAATGGTCTCGCGGGTGATGACACGCGAGCCGATGGCTGCCTGAATGGGAACCTCGAACTGCTGGCGAGGAATGAGTTCCTTGAGCTTGCCGGTCATCATCGTGCCGTAGGCCATCGCCTTATCGCGGTGGACGATCGCACTGAAGGCGTCGACGGGATCGCCGTGCAGCAGGATGTCGACCTTCACGAGATCGGATTCCTCCTCACCGGTCAGCTCGTAGTCGAGCGAGGCGTAGCCACGAGTCTTCGATTTCAGCTGATCGAAGAAGTCGAAGACGATCT
Source organism: uncultured Actinomycetes bacterium (assembly GCA_937876275.1). Lineage (GTDB taxonomy): Bacteria > Actinomycetota > Actinomycetes > S36-B12 > S36-B12 > CAIKZY01. The sequence goes on from CALFIA010000171.1 coordinate 1,933, forward strand.
CAGCCATGGGCACGGTGTAGCGCAGCTCGACGCGATCCTCGGAGAGGTAATCCATTCCGAGCATGGTGCCGCGGCGCTGCTGGCACAGTTCCATGACGGTGCCCACGAACTCGGTCGGCAGGATGATGGTGGCCTTGACCACCGGCTCGAAGATGTGCGCGATCTTCTGATTCGGGAACTCACTCGGATTCGTCACGATCATCTCGTTGCCCGCTTCGTCGATGAGGCGGTAGATGACGTTAGGAGCCGTGGAGATGAGATCGAGATTTGCCTCGCGCTCGAGTCGCTCACGCACGATCTCCATGTGCAGCAGGCCGAGGAAGCCACAGCGGAAGCCGAATCCGAGAGCCAACGAGGTTTCGGGCTCGTAGACCAGTGCGGCGTCATTGAGCTTGAGCTTGTCGAGGGCATCGCGCAGTTCGGGGTAATCGGAGCCATCGATCGGGTACAGGCCGGAATAGACCATCGGCTTGGGATCGCGGTAGCCGCCGAGTGACTCAGTGGCACCCTTCTGCGCCGAGGTAATGGTGTCGCCGACCCGCGATTGACGAACATCTTTCACGCCCGTGATGAGGTAGCCGACCTCGCCAACGCCGAGGCCCTTGCACACGATCGGCTCCGGGCTAATGATGCCCACCTCAAGCAGCTCGTGAATCGCACCGGTCGACATCATCTCGACCTTCTCTCGAGTACCGATGCGTCCGTCGACCACGCGCACGTAGGTGACCACGCCGCGATAGGTGTCGTAGACCGAGTCGAAGATCATCGCGCGCGGCGGCGCATCGGCATTGCCGATCGGTGCAGG
>CALFIA010000172.1 GCA_937876275.1 uncultured Actinomycetes bacterium
TCTTCAGCTTCTTCCTCATTCGAATCCGCGACCGCGCGGCTGCGGGAATCGAGGAACTCGTGCATCATCATGAGGAGGAGGGGCCTGATCACAAGGGCCACGAACCCCGCTCCGGGGAAATTTCCCAGGGCGAATGACAGCCGTGTAATTGGACTCATAGGATGGGCACACCAGGACGAAAGCGACATGTTCTCGGGCAGCCATACCGCTCGGGGGCCATGTCACTGACAGCACCACGGAGGCATTACGCATGGACGTCGCACGCACTCACCTCAGCTCCGAGGCAGCAGGGGCCATGCTGAGTGACCGCGACCGCGAAATCCTCGAGTTCGAGCGCCAGTGGTGGCGCTACGCCGGCGCGAAGGAGCAGGCGATCCGCGAGCTCTTCGACATGAGTGCCACCCGGTACTACCAGATCGTCAACAACCTCATCGATACCCCGGAGGCCCTGGCCTTCGATCCGATGCTGGTCAAGCGGATGCGCCGCATGCGCGCCACCCGCCAGCGTGCGCGTTCGGCTCGCCGCCTGGGCATCGAAGTCAACTAGTCGTTGATTCGAGGGTTTCCCTCGCCCACGCACCGTCTTCACTCGTCGCCGCCACGCGCTCTCACGCTTACGATGGGGATCACGACACGGACGGAGACTTGGATGCGCACGAAGGTGGCAGTAGTCGCCGCGATCACGATCGCGGCAGGCGTGACCCTTGTCGGTTCACCGGCGCACGCGGCTCCCGCAGCAGCCGGGTTGACCATCTGGGCTGACCAGACTCGGGCAAACGTGCTGACCACCTCGTTTCCGAAGGGCTTCGGCGGCAAGCCGCTCAACATCGTCGTCAAGGATTTCGCGGCCATCAAGTCCGAGTTGCCCACTGTGGCATTAAAGGACGCCCCTGATGTCATCGCCATGGAGCACGAGTGGGTCGGTGGGCTTGTCGAAAGCGAACTGCTCGCACCCACCAAGCTGACCTCCGAGCAGAAGGGTCTCTTCCCGGCGAACGTGCTTTCCGGATTCTCTTACGCAGGCAACCTTTATGGCGTTCCCGTGTCTTATGAAAACGTCGCACTGATCACTAACGCGAAGCTGATCAAGACAGCACCGGCAACCTTCGATGCGCTCGCTAAGAAGGCACTGAAACTCAAGAAGGCCGGCACGGTCACTGTTCCGTTTGCCGTGGGGCAAGGTGCGAGTGGTGACGCGTATCGCATGTATCCGCTTTTCGCCGGCCTCGGCGGATACGTGTTCGGCTTTGACGCAGCGGGCATGGTCGACGTTCAGAACGTCGGCGTAAACAACGGAGTCTTCAAGAACAATCAGGCAAAGATCGACACCTGGAACAAGACGACGTTGATCGACTCGGCGCTGACGGCGGATGCCGCGAAAGACGCGTTCGTCAACGGTGACTCTCCCTTCTGGATCACCGGCCCGTGGGACGCGGCTGCTCTGACTACCTTGAAGTTCAAGTACCGGGTCTCGCCGTTGCCGAACATCGTCACCGGCCTCGAGCCCTCGCCATTGCTGGGCATGAAGGGCTTCGCGGTCACCGCCTTCGCTGCGCAGCACAAGCGCAGCGCCCTGGCCAAGGATTTCCTGCGCACTGGGCTCACCGCCCTTCCGGTGCAGTCGGCGTTCGGTGCGGCAGCGGGCCGCATGCCTGCGGCAACTGCCGGCACGCCGGCCTCCACCTTGATCAAGGCCTTCGGCGTTGCCGGTGGCGCCGGGGTTCCGGTGCCGAATGTGCCTCAGATGAGCACGGTCTGGGCGCCTTTGGGCAAGGCCTGGGCCTCCTCGACTTCAGGGGCGGCGGCCGTGCCGGCCAAGGATGCCTTCGCCGAGGCTGAGCTCACCATCTCGACCGCGATCGGGTAATCCGCGCCGTTTGCACTCACCAGGGGAGAGTGCTAATTTTGGATTAGCACTCGAGCCCTGAGAGTGACAACTCCTAGGGCCGTCCGTACTGATGTTCCGGGAGGAACTACCCCATGGCAAAGATGATCGCATTTGATGAAGAGGCTCGTCGTTCGCTTGAGCGCGGCATGAACGTGCTCGCAGACGCAGTCAAGGTCACCCTCGGCCCCAAGGGCCGCAACGTGGTTCTGGAGAAGAAGTGGGGCGCCCCCACGATCACCAATGACGGTGTCTCCATCGCCAAGGAGATCGACCTCGAGGATCCCTACGAGAAGATCGGCGCAGAGCTGGTCAAGGAAGTTGCCAAGAAGACTGATGACGTCGCAGGCGACGGCACCACCACGGCAACCGTTCTCGCCCAGGCGCTCGTGCGCGAGGGCCTGCGCAACGTTGCCGCCGGTGCGAACCCAATGGCACTGAAGAAGGGCATCGACCGCGCGGTTGCAATCGTGTGCGACGAGCTCCTCTCCATGGCAAAGGACGTCGAGACCAAGGAGCAGATCGCTTCCACCGCAGCGATCTCCGCAGGCGGCGACGCCGAGGTCGGCGGACTCATTGCAGAAGCAATGGACAAGGTCGGCAAGGAAGGCGTCATCACCGTCGAGGAGTCCAACACCTTCGGCCTCGAGCTCGAGCTCACCGAGGGCATGCGCTTCGACAAGGGTTACATCTCGCCCTACTTCGTCACTGACCCCGAGCGCATGGAAGCAGTGCTCGAGGATCCCTACATCCTGATCGCCAACTCGAAGATCTCGGCCGTCAAGGACGTCCTTCCGGTTCTCGAGAAGGTCATGCAGAGCGGCAAGCCGCTGCTGATCCTCGCGGAAGACGTCGAGGGCGAGGCCCTGTCGACTCTCGTCGTGAACAAGATCCGCGGCACCTTCCGTTCGGTCTGCGTCAAGGCACCAGGCTTCGGCGATCGCCGCAAGGCCATGCTGCAGGACATCGCAATCCTGACCGGCGGCCAGGTCATCTCTGAGGAGGTCGGTCTCAAGCTCGAGAACACCTCACTCGACCTGCTCGGCCGTGCACGCAAGGTTGTCGTCTCCAAGGACGAGACCACCATCGTCGAGGGTTCGGGTGACCAGGAGCAGATCGCCGGTCGCGTGAACCAGATCCGCGCCGAGATCGAGAAGTCCGACAGTGACTATGACCGCGAGAAGCTGCAGGAGCGCCTGGCCAAGCTGGCCGGTGGCGTTGCAGTCATCAAGGTCGGCGCAGCCACCGAGGTTGAGCTCAAGGAGCGCAAGCACCGCATCGAAGACGCAGTGCGCAACGCGAAGGCAGCAGTCGAAGAGGGCATCGTCGCCGGTGGCGGCGTCGCACTCATCCAGGCGATGAAGGCAGCCGGCCCGAAGATCGACGCACTCGGCCTCACCGATGAGCAGGCAGTCGGCGCGAACATCGTTCGCGTTGCCGTCAGCGCACCGCTGAAGCAGATCGCCGAGAACGCCGGCCTCGAGGGCGGCGTCGTGGCAGAGAAGGTCCGCGAGCTCACCCCGGGTCACGGCCTGGATGCCAGCAATGGCGAGTACGTCGACATGATCGCCAAGGGCATCATCGATCCGGCCAAGGTCACCCGTTCGGCACTGCAGAACGCAGCGTCGATCGCTGGCCTCTTCCTCACCACCGAGGTTGTTGTCGCCGACAAGCCGGAGAAGGCCGCACCGGCCATGCCGGGTGGCGACATGGGCGGCATGGACTTCTAGGAATTCGACTCCTAGGAAGTTCAGCTACACCTTTTCGAAGGGCGGTTCCCCTGTGGGGGAGCCGCCCTTCGCATATGTGAACTACTGCGTCACGCGAGTTGATGGCGCATAGCGCTGCAGGTACATCACTGCGGAAGTAACGCGAGCATTGGCGTCCTTGTCACCAAGGATGCCCAGGCGCTGGTAGATCTGCGTGAGGTGGTACTCCACGGACTTCTCGGATGATGCGAGCTTGCGGGCAATAGCCGCATTCGACATGCCCTGAGCGACACAGGCGAGGATCTCGCGCTGCTGAACAGTGAGTGTCTCTACGGCTTCTTCGGTCGGGGTTGCCGAATCCTTCACCCGAGGGTCGACGAATGACTGGGTTGCCGCGGTGAAGAGCAGTTCGCCGAGGTGAGCCCGGCCATCGATACTCGATTTGAGGATGTAGGACCAATACGCGCGCTCAGGCTCAGGGAGATCATCGATCAGTGGTGGCCTGCGGTGATCGGAGAGCAGGCAGACACGAATATGAGGAAAGCTCGCTCGAACCTTTCTCGCCAGATCAATGCCGATGCCATCGGGAAGATGCAGATCGACGGTGACGAGATTCGTGGTGGCCCAGGGAATCTGATTCGCGGCCTCACCCTGAGAGCCGGCCATCGCTGTCAAAGTGAGGAGAGGGTGCTTCTCGATCGCTTCGGCGAGGATCTCGCGAAAGATGGCGGCATCTTCGACGATGGCCACTCCGAGGAGCAGCGCGTCAGCGGCCTGCGCGTTATCGCGCGGCTCGGTCGTCGCATGCTCATCCGTGCCCACATGGCTATTGTGCTGGGGAGCAGAAGGGATGGGCATTCGTGGAGCGAAACTCTAGGGGTTTCCCTCAGTTCGGCCTGTCTGACCTTCGACGTACTCAAGTGCTCTACGGAGCCCTTCTTGCCCTGGTGCTTACCGTTGTCGGACCTGTCGTGGGCGTCATCGCGGATGTGAGCATCAAGGGTCAATCGCTCGGCTATTCAGTCGCCGTCCGACTTGGCCTTAACTTGCTCACAGCGATCGCGACCGTGATCTGCCTCTACCTGCTTATTGGCTGGTCTCGAGTTGATCCAACCCGCACGCGCGATCTGATCCTCGTCGGAATCGTCACCGGCTTCGTCCTCTTGATCGTTCGCGTGGGTGCACTCAAGGCGATTTATGCCCGAGATCCAACGCTGAGCACGAGCTGGATTCCGGTCGAAGCGTCTGTGGTGCTCATCTTCACCGTTCTGCTCGTGCTGGTTCTCCTTCTCGTCGCTCAACGAGAGCGGCTCGGCACGGCAGAGCGTCTGCTCGCAGACGAGGCTCGACGGGCGCTGCACGATGACTCTGAACTGCTGCGTGCACGAGTCTTCGATCACCTGCATGGCACGGTGCAATCGGAATTGCTGGTGGCGCGCATTCGGCTGGTTGATGTCGCTGAGGAGCTCGCGGACCCGGATGCAGCCGAGGTGCTGAGAAGCATCGCAGCGCGACTCCTTCGTGTTCATGAGACCCAGGTGCGCGCTTTCGCTCACTCTGTCGTGGGCGAAGGAATTGACGCGGGGCTCAGTGATGCAGTGGCTGTTCTTGCCGTGTCAATGGAAGACCTCTGCGAGGTGACCACATCCATCTCCGATGAGTTCATCGAATTGGAACGCATGACTCCGATCGAGGTTGGCGCCCCCGTGCAGCTGGCGATGTATCGCATCATCGAGGAGTCCCTGGTAAATGCCATACGTCATGGTCGAGCACGCAATGCGGAAGTGCGAGTGGAGATTGCCGGCGGCGGTCGTCGGGGATCTCCGATCGAGATCGTGGTGAGCAACGATGGCAGCATGCCGGCGGCGGAGGCTGCTGATGGCGCAGGTATGCGCATGATGAGGGTGCGAGCCTCTGCTTACCGCGGCACGGTGCAGGCCGAGGTTCTCGACGGCCGATACCTCGTGCGCGCGCTACTGGAATGGCCGTCGTAACGGGAGACGTCAGTTGTGGTTAGTCACGCACGATTTCAGCATGGCGCGCCGGCTGGTTCCGACCTCACCGTCGCTTTGGGTCACGGTCTACTTTTTCGTGACGGTAGTGCGGAACAAGATGGAGTTATCGAGCTTGAGATCTGGCCCCCAGATCAACTTCGCACTCGAATCCCAGGAGATGTCGTTGTAGCCTTCCTTCACTCCCACCTCGGCCGCGGTGTAGACCGAGGCATTGCTCCAGCCCTTGGTGGAGTACGAAGCAGCTGACCAGTTCTTGGGCTCGCTCGTCGTCGACGACTTGCAGTCGGTCAGGGGGTTGCTTGAGGTCACGCACGTCGGATTCAGGGGCGCTTCGTTCAGGACGAGTGTCTTCCAGGAACCGTTCGTGGCCGCGACGATCTTGCCCGTCTTGTTATCGCGAATCTGGGCGATCAGGCCGCCATCGCCGATCTGCTGCTTCGCCGTGCCGATGTACTCCAGTCCGGAGCCATTCTCGGTGTAGTCCTTGCCCTGGATTCCGATCGTCAGTGGGTAGGTGGCGGTAAAGGTAATCGACTCCGAGTTGAACGAGCGCTCGGTGGTGATCGGCACCGAATCCTGCCCAACCTTCTTGCCGTTCACGTACAGCGCGAACCAGTTGTCGGCCCACACCTGAGCGGTGAACGTCGAAGTCTTGGCAGTCGGCTGCGATGCGCTGGCGGAAGTGGAGGCGGCTACCGGTGCGATTGCGGCCGAAGCGGCGATCGTCAGGGCCGCGATCTTCCTCGTGAGTGTGACATTCATGTCGTTACCTCCGTGCGTAGGTCTCGTGCGATTGCTTGCCGGATGCATCAGTGAAGGTCATGTCGACCGACTGAAGAGTCGCGGTGTAGTCGATGTGGTACGTGCCGCCGTTATAGGTGTACGTGAGCGCAAACTTCGAATCACCGCTGCGCGCGAAGTCAGTGATCTTTGCTCCCGGCAGCGGCTTACCGTCATTGCGGAAGGGGTAGGCGACCGGCTGCGGGTCGACCTGACCGTCCTTGACGGTGACCTCGCCGTGCATACCGCCATTGATGTACGGGTAGGTAGTCGTGCCGTGATAGTGGTACTTGCCCTTGTAGGTGTGGCCATTGAAGGAGTCGAGCTTCTTCATGGGCGCACCATCGGGCTCGAGTGCACCGTAGAGCGGGTAACCATCGAGCGCGTACGCAATGGGCTTGGTGGCTCCCACGGTGCGCGACAGGTGAAGCGGCGCAACGTGGTAGTGATAGTCGTCGGCACGGCCGCAGTGACCACCCCAGTTATCGAGTTCGCCGATCAGGTAGGAATCCTCGCCTCGATTGTTGAGTGCATTGAAGATCGGGATGCCGTCGGCGGCAAGGGCAATCGCTCCGCGGAAGAGATTGCTCTTTGCGGAGATGGGATTAGCTGCCGGCTTCGGACTCACCGGGATCTTCCAGGCATTGCCACCGGTGTAGGGCTGCGGCACAGGAACCTGCTGCTGCCAGTTGGTGATACCCGTCATCATGTTGTGCGGCGGAAGCCCGGTGCTCTCAATCAGGTAGTACTGGCCTGACTTCATCGTGCGCACCGAAGAGCTGAAGGCGCTGAATCCGGGCAGGTTCACGGTGGAACCGGCCGCGAAAGCCTGCTGAGGCTTGATCAACGAGCTGCAGAGCGCGACACCGAAGCCTGCGGCCACCCCTGTGAGAAGTGATCGCCTGCTGAGCGCTCGAGGTGCCGTGTCGGTGTGAGGGTGAACATGCTCTTCATCATGCGGATGCACGTGTGGGTGAATGTGATCGTCGAACCCATGGTCATGATCAACGTGTGTAAGTGGCATCGAGCACCGCCTTCGAGAGAGTTATGCCGGAAATCGCAGAGAGAACCTGGTCTCGGGTCACCGAGGCAGTCGACGTCTTCGGGAGATTAGGCGTGCCGGAGAGCGCGTAGACAGTGATCGTGTAGGTCTTGGCGCCGGGGCCCTTCGAGCAAGGCGGTGCATAGCCGATTTCACGATTGACGCTATTGCCGCCGAGGTAACCGACCGTGGTGGCCCCGGCTGCAAGGGAGCGCGTCTTCGCCGGGATATCCCAGTCGAGGAAGTACCAGTGATGACCGCCGTCCGGTGGAACGTGATCCATCACGATCGCGTATCCCTTGGTGCCCTTGGGAGCACCGCTCCATCTCAGCGCAGGACTAATGCTCTGACCGTCGCATGTGTACGTCACAGGCAAGGTTCCTGCGACTGCCGACGGAATTGAGACAGTGAAGCCTGACGTCACGGCAGATGCTGTGGATGCGCCTGCGAATGTCACGCACGCAGCCAGGGCCGCGGACAGTGATACGCGAGCGATAAGTGATGTAGTGCGCATGTCGGTTCCCTCCTGGTGGATGAAGTTATCGGTGTCTTCCCCGGAGGAAACACCCCGAAACTGTGCTGGGCCTGTGAGGTGTTCGGGAATCACTTGTGAACTCAGTCATTCCTGCTGGCCGATAATTCACAGCGAACTCACAGCTTTCTATGAATCTCTGGCCAGGTTTGTCCCGTCTGATGTGCGAGTACACGCGGAAGCCCGTCGCGGGGAGTCCGCACATCAGAGGAGAACTGTGCAATGAAGAGAACGACGAGATACGGCGTAGTGAGCGTGGTTGTTGCGATCACCGCTGTCATGCCAATGCTTCCCGCATCTGCGGCCCCGAACAACGGCCCCCGCGGCCCACAGACACCTCCGCCGCCGAATCAGAGCGTTGCCCCGCTGGGCCGAGACCCCCAGTTGCAGCCGGCAAGGCCGGTCGAGGATCGCGATCCGCGACGACCGGGGAGTGAAACTCAGGCACCCTCGCCGGATTCGTTGTATTCGGCGAATGGCTCTGGCAACAACACTTCCCACGACTCCTGGGGCGCGGCTGGCACTGCGCTTCTTCGCAATGCACGAGCCGGTTACGAGGATGGCGTGGCCACTGCCGCCGGTGCCTCACGTCCGAGTGCTCGCGTGATCAGCAATGCGCTGAGTGCTCAGAGCGACAGCATCGTCAACGATCGAGGGCTGTCCGACTTCGTCTACGTGTGGGGCCAGTTCCTCGATCATGACATTGACCTCAGCGAGTCCGGATCGTCGGAGTCACTGCCTATTCCGGTGCCGGCCGGTGATCCTTGGTTTGATCCGGACGCGACTGGCGCGAAGAGCATCGGGCTCAAGCGCAGCATCTTTGAGGCTAGTTCCGGCACATCCCGTTCGAATCCTCGACAGCAGCTCAATTCCGTTACTGCCTTCATCGATGGCTCGCAGGTGTATGGCTCAGACACCGCTCGTGCCAGCGCGTTGCGCACGTTCAGTGGCGGGCAGATGCGCACGAGTGCCGGCAACATGCTTCCCCTCAATACTTCGGGGCTAGCCAATGCCAACGACTCGCATGTGATGCCTGACTCGAAGCTCTTCCTTGCCGGCGACGTACGGGCTAACGAAAATCCCGATCTCATCTCGCTGCAGACCCTCTTCGTGCGTGAGCACAACCGAATCGCCGCCAAGCAGGCAACCGCACACCCCACGTGGACAGACGAGCAGCTGTACCAAGCCGCCCGGCAAATCGTGATCGCTGAGCTTCAGTCCATCACGTACAACGAGTTCCTTCCTGCCCTGCTGGGGCGTCAAGCGATTCGACCTTACGATGGCTACCACTCGGACGTGAATCCGTCCATCGCCAATGAGTTCTCCACCGCAGCCTTCCGTTTCGGACACAGCCTTCTCGACAGCGAGATCTCGCGTCTGAACAACGACGGAACTGAGGCGGCAGCCTCGATTTCCTTGGCCCAGGCATTTTTCAACTCCGGCGTATTCGATGTAACCGTGGCGAATCATGCGGGGGATATCGATCCCTTCCTCAAGGCTGCAGCGTCCGGCAATGCACAAGAGGTTGATCTCAAGGTCGTCAACGAACTTCGCAACATGCTCTTTGGTGCACCGGGTTCAGGCGGCCTCGATCTCGCCTCTCTGAATATTCAGCGCGGGCGAGATCACGGTCTTGCCGACTACAACTCGGCTCGTGCCGCATTCGGAATGTCAAAGGTGACCTCTTTCGCCGAGATCACCCCTGATGTCGATGTGCAGGCGAAGCTCAAGGAGCTCTACGGGTCCGTGGACGACATCGACTTATGGGTCGGTGGACTAGCGGAGAAGCACGCTCCCGGCTCAAGTGTTGGCCCCCTATTCCAGCGGATCATGGTCGACCAGTTCACCCGCCTACGTGACGGTGATCGTCATTGGTACCAGTCAATTCTCCGAGGCGATCAACTCGGCGAGGTTGACGGCACCCACCTTTCCGACGTGATTCGTCGCAACACGGCTCTCACGAATCTCCAGTCGAACGTCTTCGTCTTTCGGGGGTAGGCCATAGTTGCCCCTATGCAGGGCACCTGGAACATTCCGTCAGCACGCGGTGCTGAAGTACGACTAAAGAGCGGCAGCCTCGGTCTCATGTCGGCCGAGGCCAATGCGCCGGTTCGTCATGGCTCACTGACCGTTGATGAGTCCGGGGTGATCCTCGATCTCGTGATCGCTCTCGAGAAGATGCGGATGAGTAACTTCTTGTTGCAGGCGGCTGCTCGAAGCATGATCACGATGCACAAGGTGCACGACCTGACCTATCGAGGAATCGGCCAAAGCCTCGACAGCGTGACCGGAATAGCGCGCGCTGGCGATATCGAACTGCCGCTGGCTCTGGCCCTGACGATCACGGGAATGCAGCTCGAATTCGTGGGCAGCGCGAACATCGGCACGGTGCATATCCCGCTACCGGGCATGGGCAAGATCGACAACTTCTCCTTCGACGTTGATGCGAAGGTCGTGCTCGAACCGCAGTGAGGCGCTACGCCTCGAAGCTGTGAAGGTCGTCGGCATCGAGAATCTTGTAGGCATAGCCTTGTTCCGCCAAGAACCGCTGGCGATGCTGTGCGAAGTCTGCGTCGACGGTGTCACGAGTGACGATCGAGTAGAAGTGGGCAGTGCGACCGTCTGCCTTCGGGCGCAGGATGCGGCCGAGTCGCTGAGCCTCCTCCTGGCGTGAGCCGAAGGTGCCACTGACCTGAATTGCGACTGAAGCCTCAGGAAGGTCGACACTGAAGTTGGCCACCTTGCTCACCACGAGCACGCGGATCATGCCGTGCCGAAAGTCGCTGAAGAGGCGTTCGCGCTCCTTCACGCTCGAAGCACCCGTGATCACCGGTGCATCAAGATGCTCGCCAAGTTCCGCGAGTTGATCGAGGTACTGGCCGATGACGAGCACCTGATCATCAGGGTGCTTGTTGGCGATCTCCTCGACCAGCCGGATCTTCTCGTGCGCGCATGATGCCAGGCGGTATTTATCCTCCGGCTCGGCCATCGCATAGGTCATGCGATCGGAGTCGGGCAGGCTAACTCGCACTTCGACGCAGTTCGCCGGGGCGATGTAGCCCTGAGTCTCGATGTCCTTCCACGGAGCGTCATAGCGCTTTGGCCCGATCAGCGAGAACACCTCGCCCTCCTGGCCGTCCTCGCGCACGAGTGTTGCGGTGAGACCAAGGCGACGACGTGACTGAATATCGGCGGTGAACCGAAAGATCGGTGCGGGAAGCAGATGCACCTCGTCATAGATGATCAAGCCCCAGTCGCGGGAATCGAAGACCTCGAGGTGGGGATAGATGCCCTGACGCTTGGTGGTCATCACCTGGTACGTGGCAATCGTGACCGGCCGGATCTCCTTGCGGGCGCCGCTGTACTCGCCGATCTCGTCGGGGGTGAGCGTTGTGCGACGAAGCAACTCCTCGCGCCACTGGCGCGCGCTCACCGTATTCGTGACGAGGATCAAGGTCGTGGCCTGAGCCAGTGCCATTGCCAGCGCACCGACGATGGTCTTGCCGGCGCCGCAGGGGAGCACGACAACCCCGGAGCCACCGTGCCAGAAGCCCTCAGCCGCCTCGGTCTGGTACGGCCGCGGCTGCCAGTCGGTGGCATCGAGGCCGATCGCATGGCGCTCACCGTCGACGTATCCGGCGATGTCCTCGGCCGGCCAGCCGAGCTTCACGAGTGCCTGCTTCACGTGACCGCGCTCGCTGGGGTGCACCGCGATCGTGGTGTCGTCGAAGCGAGTGCCGAGCAGCGGTGCGATCTTCTTGCTTCGGATGACTTCTTCGAGCACCGCGGTATCGATCGCCTGAAGAACCAGCCCGTGCACGGGGTGATTGGCGAGTTGTAAGCGGCCGTAGCGCGACATGGTGTCGGCAACGTCGATGAGCAATGCATGAGGAACGGGGTAACGCGAGTAGCGAATGAGAGTGTCGATGACCTGCTCGGCATCGTGTCCGGCGGCTCGTGCATTCCACAGGCCCAGGGGAGTGAGGCGATAGGTATGAATGTGCTCGGGCGCTCGTTCGAGTTCTGCGAAAGGCGCGATCGCGCGACGGCAGTCTGCGGCCAGGGCATGGTCGACTTCGAGCAAAAGCGTCTTGTCGCTCTGCACGATCAGCGGGCCGTCGGCCACGTTCTCACTCCCTCAATTGCGCCGATATCCCCATCAGCGACCCTCCAGGTTACCGCTACGGTGGAGACATGCCGAATGCACTGAATTCCGCCCTCGTGCAGGCGCAAGCGGATGCCGAGGCTGCGGGTGTATCGGTGGTGCTCATTGACGCAAATGATGGGTACGACGACGTCCGTCACGTATTCGATGCTGTCTGGGGAGACTACGACGGTACCCAGGTACAGCCCGATGTGCTGCGAGCAATCACCTTCGCCGGCGGCTACGCCTGCGTGGCCTATGCGGGCGACATAGCGGTGGGCTCCTGCTTCGGCGTGGTCGGCCGCTCACAGGTGAACGGCCACTGGCATGACCACCTGCATTCGCACTCAGCCGCCGTGCTCGAGGAGTATCGCAATCGCAGCGTGGGCAAGGCGATGAAGAGCCATCAGCGCGCGTGGGCCCTCGGCCAGGGGCTCGACTCGATCCAGTGGACCTTTGATCCCTTGATGCGCCGCAATGCACGACTGAATCTGCTGAAGCTCGGCGCGCAGGCGATTGCATACGAAGTGAACATGTACGGGTCTCTGGGAGATCTCGTAAACCTCGATGACCCGACTGATCGTCTCCTGCTCAACTGGGATCTCTCCAGTGATCGTGCGGCTTCAGCCCTGCGTGACGGACTCGAACCACTCGACGTCTCAGACTTTCCCGGTGCCACGCTGATCGAGGCGCCCGATGACATCGCAGCACTTCGTGCGAGTGACTCGCGAGCTGCACATGACTGGCGCCTGCGGATGCGCGAGCAGATGCTCGATGCCTTCGGGCGAGGGTTGACGATGCAGGGCATCTCTGAATCCGGCACGTACATCTTTACTGAAGGAGCAACATGACCAGCATTGATCTCATCCGCCTTCACCGCATGGCGCTTCCGCTGATCAAGCCGTTCCGCACCTCCATGGCGGTCGAGACCCACCGCGATCTCTACCTCGTCGAGGCTGTCACGGATCAAGGCATCAGCGGCTGGGGTGAATGCGTTTCCATGGATTGGCCGGGTTACACGCACGAGTACACCGATGGCGCGTGGGATGTCACCCTTGAGTTCTTGCTCCCGCGTCTTGCCGAGGTTCGACACGATCCGAATCCTGAGGCTGTGCGCCGCAAGCTCGAAGAGGTCAAGGGAAATGAGATGGCGCGCACCGCTGTCTCGACGGCCGTGTTGGATGCCTGGTTGCGGACTGAAGGGCGTTCGCTTGCCGACTACCTTGGTGCGAACAAGCCAGCTGTCGATGCGGGTGTCTCGGTCGGCATTCCCGAGCACGAGACCATCGATGAACTACTCGAGGAAGTCTCGGGCTATGTCGATGCCGGCTACAAGCGCATCAAGCTGAAGATCCAGCCGGGCTGGGATCTCGAGCCGATTCGCGCGGTTCGCGCGGCCTGGCCGACTATTCCGCTTCAGGTAGATGCGAATCAGGCATATGAGCGCAGCGATGTGCGCCACCTTCAGTCATTCGATGAGTTCAACATGCTTCTAATCGAGCAGCCGTTGCCTGAATACGACTGGGTCGGCCACGTCGAGGTCGCTGCCGCCTGCGATACCCCGATCTGCCTCGACGAGTCGATCCTGTCTGTTGGCCATACCGAAGCCGCCTTGGACTTCAAGGCTGCCGACATCATCAACATCAAGCCCGCGCGTGTAGGCGGGTTGCTTGAGTCTGTCGACATTCATGACATATGCCTCTCGCGAGGAATCCCGGTGTGGTGCGGCGGCATGCTCGAGACCGGCATCGGTCGCGCAGCGAATGTTGCACTAGCGGCGATGCCCGGATTCACGTTGCCCGGAGATACATCGGCATCTGCTCGTTACTTCGCAGTCGACATCACAGAGCCATTCGTGCTCGAGAACGGCCAGCTGCGAGTTCCGACCGGCCCAGGCATAGGCGTCGATCCGATTCCGGCGTACCTGGAAGATCTGACCAGCGAGGTCGCCGAGGTTGAGTTCAGCTCGTAGTGAGCTGTTTCGACAGTCGCCACCAGGTGTGGAAGCCGAAGGCGGCAACGATCATGTACACCGAGTAGAGAATCGCTGACGGGTAGAGCCCGCCCACGAAGAGCAGCGGAACGCCGACGGCGTCCACGGCGATCCAGCCGAGCCATGCCTCGTTGAAACCACGTGCCGTGGCATACACGGCAAAAGCACTGCCAATCAGGATCCAGGCGTCAGCGGCGGGACCGAAGGAATTCAGGTACGACAGCACCACGTAGGCGATAGCGAAGGCAAGAACGACCAGCGGAAGTGCAATGAGCCGTTCGCGCGTCGTCATCCAGCGGGGCCGGAAGTCTGCGAGTGCTGAGTCCTTGGCACGTGATCGGTTCCAGGTGATCCAGCCATACACGCTTAAGCCGAGGAACATCACTTGTCGCCCGGCCTGGCCGTACAGATTCATGTCCTGCGGAGTCGTGAAGACTCCGCCGAGGAAGACGGTAAAGAGCAGCACATTGCCGACGATGCCGATGGGCCATGCCCACACCAGTCGACGCATTCCAAGTAGTGCACTCCCGAGCCCGAAGAGGTTGCCGATGACCTCGCGCCACAAGATGCCGGGGCCGATCGGAATCTGCCCGTTCAGTAGCCAGTCGATGACACCCATGATCACTCCGCGAGCGGGGCTACCCCGCTGACTCGCGCGATAGTGAAGGTGCGGACCTGCTCGGTACGGTGATCAAAGGCGGTCATCGTGCCGCCACCGATGCGAATCGGATCGACGATTTGATCAGTGTTGGTGCCGTCGGTGTCGGCGTAGCTGATCCACATGGGTGAATTCTCGGCGATCGCGGCCTTGAGCGCCGCCATAATCGCCGCGCTACTGCTGCGCGGAATTGCGCCGGCGCTTGCCGGCCCGGCCACCGTTGCTCCGCGGGGAGCGGACTGCGACCGATCACTTGCGCGCAAAGCCTTGAGAGCGGCAGTGATCAGCGTCTCGGGATTACGGCGACTGGTGACTGCCTTCGCTGATTTGGTGGTGGAGGTGCGTCGCTCATCGGACCGGCGCACGACGACGGTGCCATCGGGCGCCTCCGCAGCGGGGGCGAAGCCGCTATCGCGCAAGGTGGCGATGACCTCCGAGGCAGGCGCCTGGCTGACGAGCACCGTGCTGGCAATTCGATGAAGCGCAAGCGACTTCATCCGGCGATCACCGAGCAGGGTTGCGAGGGTGCCGGGTTCGTCGCAGCGGATGTACGACAAAGCCGTTCCGACCCGCACGGCGCCGTGACGGCGAGCAGTGTCGTCGATGAGATACACGAGTGCCTGCGGGAGCGTGGTGGCCGATGCAGACGTGAGCAACTCCTGGATGCCCTCGGAATCCCAGCCGATATCGAGTGCGCGACGAATTGACTCGGGCGTGATGCGGTACGCCGTCGCGTGGCCGCGTGACTCGATGTCGGCGAGTACCCGCAACTGACGAGAGAGTGAGGCGGTGAGCGGGCCAGGTGCAATCATGGTCATGTCACCTTGCAACAGCACATGATCGATCTCGGCCGGTAACCACGAGGTAATGGCGGCAACTGCATCGCCAGCGCCCAGCAATGCTCGCCCAGCGGTAGTCAACGAACCTGCAGCGATGACTCCCAGCGCCGTGCCCTCAACGATGGTGGCATCGAGGGCTTGATCGCGAAGTGCACCCTGACGACGCGGATGGCGATCGTCGAGAACCGCACGCAGTGAAGTGATGTCGATGGACTTGCCGACAGGCACCTCAGCCATCAGCTCGAGAACGCTTCGGCGCACGAGTACCACGGCGCGGCGATCAGCATCAGCAGTAAGGAGATTGGTGCGGTCGTCGGCACGAGACGACAGTCGCGGCATCGTGAGCCACGCTTGCGCGAGAGCCGACCACTGTTGCCCACTGCTCAGCACCAGCCAGCGGTCGTAGGCATCGGTAGGCACCCAGCACGGGTTCTCTTCCTGGTCGTCGGCGAGCAAGCCCGCGGCATGAGCGAGCTCGATCCACAGCGCCGACTGCGAGGCATCGACACCGAGCATGCGCGTGATGGCGGCGAAGTCTCGGATACTCAATCCGCCTGAGCGCAGTACCTGCGGAGGTTCGGTGGCCCAGGCATCGAGGACCTCGCGTACATGCGCAACAGTCTCGAGTGCGTTCAGTCCGGATTGCTCATCAACGAACGATGCGTCCTGCTCCGAGATGATCACCGGTTGCGGACGCGGCCAGGTGACGGTGGCGTCGCCGACAAGATCGCGTACGGCGGAGATCGCGCGCACCGAATCGGTCGGACCCCAGATCAAGCCCAGAGTTCTGATCTCGTCGAGAGTCGCGGCGATCACCGACTTTTCTGCGATCCGCTCGGCTGCAGCCTTGGTGAGGGCAGCCGTCGTCACGGGGGCATCCGCGGTCAGGCGAGCCACCAGCCCAAGCACGTACAGGGAGGGTGCTCCGAGCTGGTCGAGGCACCGGGCAACCGAGGGGCCGGTCGTGGCTCGGGCGGCCAGGGAGGTGATGTCGGACGCCACCGGCTGGAGGAGGTCGGGGCGTCGGCGCAGTAGTTCGGCGAGTTCGGCATCCGAGCGCCCACGGAGATCATCGGCCAGGCTGCGGGGAGGGGCAGCCTTGGCGGGGGTCACCCGAACAACCCTATGCGTCAGCGCCCAAGTACCCTTCTACGCATGCCTACGGGAACTGTGAAGTGGTACGACGCCGACAAGGGGTTCGGTTTCGTGACGTCCGATGAGGGCGAGGACGTCTTCGTCCACGTCTCGACCCTGCCTGCAGGCGTGCCCGCGCTCAAGCCCGGCACCAAGATCGAATTCGGCGTTGTCGATGGCCGCCGCGGCAAGCAGGCGCTCTCGGTGACCGTTCTCAGTGCGCCCGCTTCGGTAGTCAAGGGCTCGCGCAAGGCGGCTGGCGATCTCGCAGGTCAGATCGAGGATCTCATCAAGGTGCTCGATTCGGTCTCCGGAGATCTGCAGCGCGGCAAGTACCCCGCCGATGCGAAGTCGCAGAAGATCGCTGCGGTGCTCCGCGCGGTCGCGAACGACCTCGACGTCTAATTCATTCGTTTCGCGCTTACGCGTTGACGAACTCGATAATCGTCCACACGCAGAGAATCGCCAGGATCACTCCCGACACGAGTCGAATGCGCCATAGCGGCACCTTCTGCTGAAGCCAGCGGCCGATGATGACCGCGATTGCGGCGACCACCATCAGGGCGCCCCAGGATCCCAGGAAGACTGACAGTGGTGATCCGGTGCGGGCGGCCAGGCCCGCCGTGAATAGCTGAGAGAGATCGCCCCACTCGGCGGCGAAGATCACGATGAAGCTGGTGATGAATGCACGTCGCGGAGAGTGGGCTTCGTGATCCTTCACCTTCGCCAGGACATCGTCCTCTTCTTCACGCTCGGCAGCGAGCTCGGAACTGCGTGAGGAGAGGCCACCCTTGATGAGAAGTACAGCGCCGACACCGAAGAGCAGTGCGGTAATTGCCATGACCGGCCGCTGGGGGAGAAGAGCGAGTACGCCGCCGACGGTCACCGCGATGACCATCTGCACGCCGAAGGCTGCTGAGACCCCGAGCCAGACCGGCAGATGCTTGTAGCGCGTCGCGAGTACGAGCGTCGCTATGAGTGTCTTGTCGGGGAGCTCGGCGGGGAAGATAAGGATGAACGTGCCGAGGATGATCGCGATGTCCAGGCTCATAACGCGCTCGAGACTACCCAGTAGAGCAGGGGAAACCCGTGCTGGGAGAGAATGGGCGCGTGGATACCGCCCCCTTCGTGACCGACGGCCTGCTGACGGCTGCCGTCGACCTGGCTCGTGACGCTGCCAATGTCGAGGCGGGCGGCGATTGGGTGGGCGACCATCTCGAGGTCGCCATGGAAGACGAACGCCTCGCCACCCACCTCTTTGCGTGCACTAACCCGGCCTATCGCGGTTGGCGCTGGGCGGTCACGGTCACTCGGGCCGACGGCTTCGATGACGTCACGATTACTGACGCGGTTCTTCTTCCTGGCCCCGATTCGCTCGTCGCCCCGGCGTGGGTGCCGTGGGCAGAGCGCGTGCGCCCCGGCGATCTCGGCCCGGGCGACGTGCTGCCGACTGCAGCCAATGATCTGCGCCTCGTTCCCGGTTTCACCGATGAGGATTCCCTCGAAGGACTCTCGTCACTCGCCCCGCTGTCACCGGGCATGTGGGAGCTCGGTCTGGGCCGTGCCCGTGTGCTGTCGGTTCTCGGACGCGACGAAGCCACAGAGCGCTGGGATGAAGGTGACTTCGGCGCTGAATCACCGATGGCAAAGGCTGCCGGCCAGCCGTGCGGTACCTGCGGATTCCTGATGATTCTCGGCGGCACGCTTGGCCAGGCATTCGGTGTCTGTGCGAATGCGTTCGCTCCGGCCGACGGTCGAGTCGTCGCACTCAACTATGGCTGCGGCGCCCATTCCGAGGTCGAAGGCGGTGAGAGCGAGAACATCGCTGTCGTAGTCACCGATGAGGAAGCCTGGGACAACGTCGACCTCAGTGATGTCGAGGATCTTCCCGAGCCTGTCGTGATCGATGAGATCACGGTGGAACCTGAGAGCGTCGATGGCGTCGATGGCGAAGCAGCGTCGAACGATGTGGTGGACGAAATCGTGGTCGAAGAGATCGAGAAGGTTGCCGAACCTGAAGCGACCGACGAGGCCTAGTACCCGGAACTAGCGGGCCACGCCGCCTTCACGGCGGCGGCGATACAGCACGTAGGCGATTCCACCCAGACCGCTGATCACTCCAGCGGCACACGCACCGAACCACCAGGTGGTGCCGGCTGCGGCGAGTGAATCTCGAAGCAGCACCAGCACGAATCCGGCAATCACCCACGCCACTGTGCCGATGACGATGGGCGTGAGCGCGTCGCCATTCGACAGTGATGAAGTAATTGATCCTCGCCGGGCCATGTGCCTACGGTATCGAGGTGGCGCTCACGGATCACGCATGATCCCTTAGGCTGCCGATATGAGCCCGCGCGCACGTCGATTTGTCACCCTCGCAGTGCTCGTTGCCGTCGTGGCGGCAGTCGCGATCTCCGCGCTGGTCCACTGAAGCGCTTCCTTGCCCTCATCGCGCTCCTGATCGGGAGCGCTATCGCAGTTTTGTCGGCCGCACCTTCGGCGGTCGCATCCGATGCAGACGTTGTCTGCCGATTCTCCGACAAGCGCTTCACTGAGATCAGTGGTCTTGC
The DNA here is from genome assembly GCA_937876275.1 of uncultured Actinomycetes bacterium. Taxonomy (GTDB): domain Bacteria; phylum Actinomycetota; class Actinomycetes; order S36-B12; family S36-B12; genus CAIKZY01. The sequence goes on from CALFIA010000172.1 coordinate 19,302, forward strand.
GACGTCTATTCGCCACCCCGGAGTTCTCTACCTGCACAACGACTCAGGCGATGGGCCGTACATCTACGCCGTTGATGCTACGACCTGCAAGACCCTGGCGACGCTCACTATCCGTGGAGCCAGCATTCGCGATGCGGAGGCGATCGCCACCGGTCGCGATGAGCAAGGCAACCCGGTGATCTGGTTCGCCGATATCGGCGACAACCTCGATTCCTGGCCCTTCGTCGCGATCTACGAGATGCGTGAGCCGAAACGCGTCGAGAACGCGACTGTCGAGGCAACGTCCTATCGATTCACCTATGGCGATATCCCGCACAATGCGGAGGCTCTGCTCGCGAATCCTGCCAAGCCGCAGCTGTGGGTCGTGACTAAGCAATTGGCGCACGGTTCGCTTTATCGACTGCCTGTGCCGCTTCGAACTGGCGTCGTCAACATCGCACGCAAGATTCGACGGGAGGGGGGCTTAGTGACTGATGGAGCTGTCTCACCCGATGGCTTGCGCTACGTGCTCCGCGATTACGACGATGCGTATGTGTACGCCGGCCTGCCGCCGGGCCGAAAGGTCGCCACGATTCCGCTGCCCTTCCAGCTGCAGGGTGAGGCAATTACGTGGGCTCCTGACGGTCGCTCATTGCTGATCGCCAGCGAGCGTGACAAGCGACTGCTGCGCGTAACGCTCCCGATGAGCGCAATGTCAGTGCGCTAGGAGTGAGTCAGGATCTCGGTCGTGACTGGCTTGGCGAAGACCAGGATCGTCTGCGTGACCAGCAGTATCGGCACCACGATGAAGGCCGTGTGAATGGAGACGCTTGAGGCGAGCGCACCGAGAACGAACGGTGCGACCGCGATTGCGCCCGTGGCGAAGGCGAGTGTCGTGCCTGCGGCACGATCGGTCAGGCCCGGTGCAGTGCGCAGGATGCGCGCCATGCTGAGCGGCCAGATGAGCGAGAAACTCACGCCGGTGAGGAACATGAAGGTGAGCACGACCGCGGGCGCGCTGGTGAGCCACGTGAAAAGGAAGGCCACGATCGAGGCGATCAGCGAGAAGCGCAGGAGCGCCTCAGCGTGCACCTTCTGGGCGAGCTTGGAGCCGAAGGCGCGACCGACAAAGATGCCACCGGTCAATGACGCGAGACCAGCGGCAGCTGCGCCTGGGCTCATTCCTGCCTGAGCTCGAAGCAGATCGACACCCCACAGGCTCATGCAGAACTCGGTGCCCATGTAGCAGGTGCCGGCCATGATCGCCCAGTAGGTGAGACCCGGCAGCTTGCCGTGAGTCTTGCGAGTAGCAGCTCCGCCGGCAACTCCGTACTCGCTGGTGCGACGACCACGGACGATCTCGATCACGAAGAATGCGATGACAGCGACCGCGACTCCGCCGCGCCAGCCGAAGATCGTGGTCGTGGCGAACCCAACTGCGAGTGGTGCCAGCAGACCCATGAGTGCTGCAATGGCCGTGCTCTCTGTCAGCGCGGCAGGGGTGGCCTTGCCCTGGTGCACGCCGATGAAGGAGTTCACTCCGACCACGAGCAGGTTGCCGAAGAAGCATGCGGCGAAGGCGAGGAGCAAGGTGCCGCCGACCTTCTGGCCGGGAAGGATGTAGATCAGGATCGACACTGCGGCGCCCAGCGAGGCAACGCGCATGAGATTGCCGCGCCCGATGCGGTTCGAAAAAGTAGGAGCGATTGCTGCGCCGATCACTCCACCGATAGCGAGTGCTGTTCCGTGCAAGCCACCGATAGTTGTGCTGGTGCCCTCATCGTCGCGTAAGAGTGCGAGCGATGCGCCGAAGGCGTAGACGAACCATGACCACGTCGACATCGACGCGTAGGACATGAGGGTCGGTCGGTCATGGACCGGCCGAGTGTCGTCAGTTACCGGCGCATCGCCCGAGCTCATGCGAGCTGTGAGACGACGTAGTCGATGCTTGCGATCAACTTACGTACGTCAGCGGGATCCACGGCCGGGAAGACCGAGATGCGCAGCTGGTTACGGCCGAGCTTGCGGTACGGATCGGTATCGACAATGCCATTGGCACGGAGCGCCTTGGCGATTGCAGTGGCATCGATCGAGTCATCGAAGTCGATGGTGGCGACAACCTTGGACCTCTTCGCCGGGTCGGTCACGTACGGAGTCGTGATCGGGTTGGCCTCGGCCCAGTCGTAAATGGCCGACGACGACTCTTCGGTGCGTGCGGTAGTCCAGGCCAGGCCGCCATTGGCGTTGAACCAGTCGACCTGCTCGGCCATCAGGAAGATGGTGGCCAGTGCTGGGGTGTTGTAGGTCTGGTCGAGTCGCGAGTTGTCGACTGCGGTCTGCAGGTCGAGGAACGGCGGAATCCAGCGACCACTCGCGGAGATCTTCGCGACGCGCTCGATCGCTGCGGGTGACATGAGGGCCAGCCACAGGCCACCGTCAGAACCGAAGTTCTTCTGCGGAGCGAAGTAGTAGGTGTCGAACTCGGTGGCGTCGACAGCCAGGCCACCGGCACCCGACGTAGCGTCGATGATCATGAGCGAGTTCGGGTCGGCACCGGCCACGCGCTTGGGCGTGAGTGCGACGCCGGTCGAGGTCTCGTTGTGCGGGGTGCAATAGGCGTCAATGCCTGCTTCGGCGCTGAACGAGGGCGCGTCGCCCGGCTCAGACTTGATGATCGTGGGGTCGCCCAGGTGCGGTGCCTTCTTGACGCCATCGGCGAACTTGGCGCCGAACTCGCCGAAGGTCAGGAACTGCGCGCGATCCTCGATGAGGCCGAATGCCGCGGCGTCCCAGAAGCACGTGGAGCCGCCATTGCCGAGCACGACCTCGTAGCCCTCGGGTAGCGCGAAGAGCTCAGCAAGGCCGGCGCGAAGTCGACCGACCTGTGACTTCACCGTCTTCTGGCGATGCGAGGTACCGAGATAGCTCTGCCAGACGGAGGCAAGTGCGGTGACCTGCTCCTCGCGGACCTTTGACGGCCCGGCACCGAAGCGGCCGTCAGCAGGCAGCAACTCGGCGGGGATGCGGATCTCGGTGGGCTCGGTCACTTCTTCTCCAATGTGGTGTGGGCGTTGCGATGGTGCGAATTTCTGAGGCGGTGCTTTAGGAGCGAGGGGTGTAGCCGGTGGGGGCAACCATCTCGGCATCCCAGCCGGGAACCTGCTCGGGCGTGCGCGGCGCCGGACCGACGTACTTCGCCGACGGACGAATCAAGCGGCCTGTCTTCTTCTGCTCAAGGATGTGCGCGCTCCAGCCGGCAAGACGTGCACAGGTGAACATCGAGGTGAACAGGTGCGCAGGAACCTCGGCGAAGTCGAGCATTATCGCTGCCCAGAATTCGACGTTGGTCTCGAGTGCACGATCGGGGCGTCGTGAGCGCAGCTCATTGAGTGCAGCCTGCTCGAGTGCGACGGCAACCTCGTAGCGTTCGGCGTCGAGCTCCTTGGCCGTGCGGCGAAGAACGCGCGCGCGAGGATCCTCCGCGCGGTACACGCGATGGCCGAAGCCCATGAGTCGCTCGCCGCGATCGAGGACGCCCTTCACGTAGGCATCGGCATCGCCGGAGCGCTCGACCTCTTCGATCATGTGCAGCACGCGCGACGGCGCACCACCGTGCAGCGGACCGCTCATGGCGCCAATGGCACCCGAGATCGCCGCTGCGACGTCAGCACCGGTCGAGGCGATGACGCGACCGGTAAAGGTGGAGGCATTCATCCCGTGCTCGGCCGCAGAGACGAAGTAGGCATCGATGGCCTGAATGTGACGCGGGTCAGGCTCTCCGCGCCAGCGGATCATGAATCGTTCGACGATGGTGTTGGCCTGATCAATCTGCTTCTGCGGCACCATCGGCTGACCAAGGCCGCGAGCGGCCTGCGCGACGAAGGACAGCGCCATGACCGACACGTGCGCGAGGTTCTCGCGCGCGGTGTCGTCATCAATGTCGAGGAGTTGCTTCAGACCCCACGCCGGCGCGAGCATCGCGATCGCCGACTGCACGTCGACGCGCACGTCACCGGAGTGAATCGGAATCGGGAACGGCTCGGCGGGCGGCAACCCTGGATTGAACTCGTTATCGACAAGCAGGCCCCACACGTTTCCGTAAGAGACTCGGCCGACGAGGTCTTCGATATCGACACCGCGGTAGCGCAGGGCGCCGCCGTCGCGATCGGGTTCTGCGATCTCGGTCTGGAAGGCGATGACGCCCTCAAGACCCGGTACGAACTCGCCCATGGGGTCTCCTCACGTGGAATGTGTCCATTCTTCCGTCCCGACGGCCTTCGTGCTGACGCGCTTCGTGCTCAAGGTGAAGCCGCAGCC
>CALFIA010000173.1 GCA_937876275.1 uncultured Actinomycetes bacterium
GCGCGGAGACCAGTCGCGGGTACGAGCATCGATGAGACCGGTGCTGGAGGCATTGGTGATGTCGCAGCCGAGCGCACCGGTGAGGCGCCAGGCGAGCAGATCAGGCATCAGCACAAACGTTCCGTGTCCGTCGCCGAGCCGGTCAGGTCGCGCCGCGAGTTGATAGACGCTGTTAAACGGCAGTTCCTGAATGCCGGAGATGGCATACATCTCCTCGCGCGAGAGCGCCTCATGCGCGATCTCCACTCCGCCCGCATGCACCGGATCGCGATACGCGAGTACCGGCCCCGCAAGCATTCCGTCAACAACGACACCGAAGTCAACTGCCCAGGTATCAACGCCGAAGGAAATGCAGCCGGCGGCCTCGGCCAGGGCAAGACCCTCGCTGACGCGCGAGCAGATCATGTCCAGATCCCACACCCACTGCCGACCGTCATGCACCGGATGATTCGGGAATCGCATCACCTCGTCGAGAGTGATGTTGGTTCCCTCGAGAGTCGCCACGACCACGCGGCCACTCGTGGCCCCGATATCAACAGCAGCGACCTTCGTCATCGCACTACCGCAGGAAGGCGGCGGCCACGCCGGAGTCGACCGGAATGAGCAGGCCGGTCGTGCGCGAAAACTCGCCTGAGGTCACGGCTGCCACAGCTTGCGCCACATGCTCGGGGAGAACCTCACGCTTAAGCAGGGTGCGCTGGGCGTAGAAGGCCCCGAGATCCTTTTCCTCCACGCCGTACACGGCTGCACGGTTGGCACCCCAGCCGCCGGCGAAGATTCCCGAACCCTGTACGACCCCATCAGGATTGATGCCATTGACCTTTATGCCGTATTCGCCGAGCTCGGCCGCCAGCAGGCGCACCTGATGGGCCTGATCGGCCTTGGTCGCGCTGTAGGCGATGTTGGACGGACCGGCGAAGATCGCGTTCTTGCTGGCGATGTAGACGATGTCGCCACCCATGGCCTGCGGAATCATGACGCGGGCGGCCTCGCGGCTCACGATGAACGAACCGCGTGCCATAACATCGTGCTGGAGATCCCAGTCATCCACAGTGGTGTCGAGAAGTGCACGACTAAGCGAGAGTCCGGCGTTGTTGACCACGAGATCAACCCCGCCGAAGCACAGGCAGGCAGCATGGAACGCCGAGATGATGGCCTGCTCATCGGTGACATCGACTCCGAGGCCGAGCGCCACATCAGCGCCGCCGAGCTCCGCGGCGAGTGCCACGGCATTCGCCTCATCTCGATCGGCGATGACTACGCAGGCGCCGTTCGCGACCAGCTCGCGAGCAATGGCCTTGCCGATGCCACTGGCACCGCCGGTGACAAGCGCGACCCGGGTGGCCAGGCGCTTGGGAGCCGGCATGCGACGCAGCTTGGCCTCTTCCAGCTCCCAGTACTCGATGCGGAACTTCTCGTACTCGTCGATCGGGGCGTAGGTCGACAGCGCCTCGGCGCCGCGCATCACGTTGATCGCATTGACATAGAACTCGCCGGCAACGCGAGCTGTCTGCTTATTCGCACCGAAGCTGAACATGCCCACGCCAGGCACGAGGACGATCGCGGGATCGGCACCGCGCATGGCCGGGCTATCGGGGCCCGCATGCCGTGCGTAGTACGCCGCGTAATCGGCGCGGTAGGCCTCGTGCAATTCGTGCAGCTGCGCAATGACCTCGCCGATGGGTGCGGTGGGCGGAAGATCGAGGACCATCGGGCGCACCTTGGTACGCAGGAAGTGATCAGGGCATGAGGTACCCAGTGCGGCAAGCTCGGCATGGCGCTCGCTCGCCAGGAAGTCGAGCACTACATCGGAGTCGGTGAAGTGGCCCACCATCCGCCGATCGCGAGAGGCGATGCCTCGGATCACCGGGGCCAGCAGTGCCGCACGCTCGTGCCGCTCAGCCTCGGGAAGTGCGGCATTCGCGGCCACTGCGCCGCCGAAGGGGTTCGGTCGGCCCTGGGTGGCGATGAATTCCTCGGCGGTACGGATGATCTCGAGTGAATGACGCTCGGCCTCATCGCTTGTCGAGCCCCAGGCTGTGATGCCGTGACCACCGAGGATGCAGCCGATCGCCTGCGGGTTCGCGCGCTGGATCTCGGCGATATCGAGTCCGAGCTGGAAGCCGGGGCGACGCCACGGCACCCAGACCACGCGGTCGCCGAAGCAGCGCCGCGTGAGCTCAGGACCATCAGCAGCAGTGGCGAGTGCGATGCCCGAATCAGGGTGGAGGTGGTCGACGTGGGCGCACTCGACCAGTCCGTGCATGGCCGTGTCGATCGATGGCGCGGCTCCCCCGGTGCCGTGCAGGCAATAGGTGAAGGCGTGCACCATCTCGTCTTCGCGCTCGATGCCGGGATACACATCGACCAGTGCACGCAGGCGATCCAGTCGCAGCACCGACAGCCCTGCTTCCGTCAAGGTGCCGAGATCCCCGCCGGATCCCTTAACCCACAGGAGTTCGACGCTCTCGCCTGTCACCGGATCGAGGTCGGTGCCCTTGGCGGAGGTATTGCCGCCGGCATAGTTGGTATTTCGGTGATCAGCACCGAGTCGGTTGGATCGCGCCAGCAGATCGGAAACGGGAGTGGTGATGTTCATGCGCCCCATCCCGCCTGATTGCCGCCGACGCGCTCGGCAACGATGCGCTCGGCATAGCCGCTCTCGCGATAGGCCTGCAGCGGATCGGGATGAAGGCCTCGCCGCTCACGCCAGTCGCGCAGCAGCGGGCGAACATCGGTGTCGTAGGCATCCATCAGCACCGCATTCGCCCCGAGGACATCGCCCGCGGCCTGGGCTGTCTCGAGAGCCGGCTGATCTACGAGAAGAGCCTTCGCGACGGACTCCTGCACGTTAAGGATCGAGCGAATCTGGCCGGGGATCTTCGGCTCGATGTTGTGGCACTGATCGAGCACGAAGGCCACCTCGTTCGCCGGGTTGAGTGCATCGGCCTTGACGACCTCATGCATGATCCGGAACAGCTGGAAGGGATCGGCAGCGCCGACAATGAGATCGTCATCGGCGTAGAAGCGCGAGTTGAAATCGAAGGCACCGAGCTTCCCCTCGCGCAGCAGGAACGCGACGATGAACTCGATATTCGTGCCCGGAGCGTGGTGGCCGGTATCGACGACGACCTTGGCCTTGGGTCCAAGCTTCAGGCAATGCGCGTAGGAGACTCCCCAGTCGGGAACATCGGTGGCGTAGAAGGCAGGCTCGAAGAACTTGTACTCGAGCACCATGCGCTGATCGGGCCCGAGCCGGTCGTAGACCTCGCGCAGTGCGGCCTCGAGGCGATCCTGGCGAGCGCGGATGTCATCCTGACCTGGGTAGTTCATGCCGTCGGAGAACCACAGCTTCAGGTCGCGCACGCCCGTGGCGTCCATGATGTCGACGCACTCGAGCAAATGATCGGTGGCCTTGCGTCGAATGCGCGCATCGGGATTCGTGACGCTGCCGAGCATGTAGTCGTCATCCTGGAAGACATTCGAGTTGACGGTGCCGAGGGCAATGCCCTCCTCTTGCGCGTGCTTGGCGAGCACCTCGAAGTCATCGACTCGATCCCACGGAATGTGCAGGGCAACGGAGGGCACCGAGCCGGTGAGTCGGGCGACCACGGCCGCATCGCTCACCTTCTCGAAGGGATCACGGGGCACGCCCTGCTGAGCGAAGACCTTGAAGCGCGTACCCGAATTTCCGTAGGCCCACGACGGCACCTCGATGGCCAGCTGATCCAGCGCCCGCATCGCCGACTCGCGATCCATTCGCGTCCCCTCCACTCATAGGTCAGGTATGCTTGAAACGTTTCAAGTCTAGTGACGGCCTCACGGCCCTGACAAGCGAGGACTCCCCCGTGGCCCCGAGCGTGAAGGATGTCGCCGCCATGGCCGGCGTCTCGATCGGCACGGTCTCCAATGTGCTCAATCGCCCGACCAAGGTCTCGACTGACACCCGCGAGCGCGTTGAACGGGCCATTCGCGAACTCGGATTCATCCCCAGCGCGCCTGCTCGCAACCTGCGCACCAAGCACGCACGCGTCCTCGGCCTCATCGTTCCCGACATCGGCAACCCCTTCTTCACGGAAGTCGCCCGCGGGGTCGAGGATGCCGCCCTCGAAGCCGGCTACGGCGTCATGCTCTGCAATACCGACCAACGCGCCGATCGCGAGGATCAATACCTGCGTCTACTGGAGTCGCAGCGCGTCGGCGGAATTCTCATCACACCGGCGCGCAGGAGCATGAAGCCACTGGACCGCCTGATTGCGGGTGGCACGGCGATTGCACTTCTCGACAACTCCTCGCCCTCGCGTCAGGCCTGCAGCGTGTACGTCGACGATGCAATGGGCGGCACGATCGCTGCCACGCATCTGCAAGATCTCGGGCACTCATCGATCATGTGGCTCGCCGGCCCTTCGGATATCCCGCAGGTCGCCGAGCGCGAGGCGGGCATCTTGCGGTTCGCGAATGAGCACGACATGACAGTGATCCGCATCGAGGCTGAGCAGATGAGCGCCGAGGCCGGAGATCGAGCCATGGGCGCAGCACTCTCGAACAAGCTCAGCGCTACCGCGCTTATCTGCGCAAACGACCTCTTGGCCCTGGGAGCAGTGCGCGCACTGACGCGAGCCGGTCTGAGAGTTCCGCAGGACATCTCGATCGTGGGCTACGACGACATCGACTTCGCTGCCAATGCCGCCGTGCCCCTGACCTCGATTCGCCAGCCCAAGTACGAACTCGGATTCGCCGCGGCCCAGCTGATCCTCCAGGAATGCGAGAGCTCTGAACCGCATGCTCATCGCCAGATCAGGTTCGAGCCCCAGCTTGTGATTCGCTCGTCGACTTCTGCTCCCCACACATAGACGCTCGGATACCCTTGCCTTACAACGAAAGGACTGACATGCGCCGCATGCTGCTCGTACCCGTGATCTTCGCCGGAGCCCTCTCCCTGGCTGCATGCTCGGTATCGATCTCCGGAAACGAGCCCGTCGTCGAAGCCAGCACTGCTGCGAGCACCAGTGCCTCTGACGCCGCGGTCATGAACAGCGACTTCATCGAGTTCTGCAATCTTGAGGCGAAGGGAAGCCTTGATCTCATCGGCACGCTTGGCAATGACTCCGGAGCATCGCTCGTCGCCGATGGCATAGCGCAATCCATCGCACAGCAAAACATGACCGGCGCGGATGCTGATGCTTGCGCTCAGGCCTGGATCGATACCCTCGCGAAGAACGGCCTGACCTACGACCCGCAGGCCAAGACACTCACCGGCGAATTGACACTCGCGACTGAGTAACGCTTACTCGAGAGCATTCGCCTGAGCGATGGCTCCGAGAACACGGGCACTCGGCTTCGGCGTTCGCTCAAAGGTGGTGCGGTCCACCGCCACGAGTCCGAGCTGATTCTGATACCCCCACACCCAGCGCCAGTTGTCCAGGAAGGACCAGTGCACGTAGCCGAGCACCGGTACGCCCTCGGCACACACCTCCGCTAGCCCAGCGATTGCATCGGGGATGAGGCCTGCCCGGAGTTGGTCATCCAGGTGCGAGAGTCCATGCTCGGTTACCAGCACCGGCACGCCGCTGCGCTCATGTGCGTAACGCACCGCCTCAGCAAGTGACTCGGGGTAGATGCCCGTGCCCATGCTGTTGGTCGCGCGACCGAGCTCCGGCGGAACCTCACCCTGTGCGTCGTACCAGACCCGTTCGTAGTTCTGGACGCCGATGAAATCATCCTCGCTCGCCAGATCGAGCCACCGGTCATAGACCTCGCGACGCTTCCGGTCGCGAAGAGAGGTGTCGTCACCGATCACCTGATCATCGACGATCGCGATGCTCAACCCCACGGGAAGTGCCGGAACCACGGACTTCAGTGCCGACTTCGCTGCGAGATGACCGAGAGTCATGCCCTCGGCAATCTCGTCCATCTCTTCCGGCAGCATCACGTTCGAGAGCCGGAATCGCTCCACGCCCGCCTTGCTCGAGCATGCCTCGAGAGTGGCGCGCTCGAGTTCGCGCACGAAGTCCGGCAGGTGAAGCCAGGTCAGCAGCCTGGCGAGATTAGGCTCATTCAGAGTTACCGCGCTCGAGATGCGATCGCCGAAGCGCTCGGCCACGACCTGGCAGTAGCGTCCGAAACGTTCCGGTGCATCGGGATTCAGCCACCCGGCGCGCTCAGCGAACCACCGCGGACTCGTGAAGTGGTTCATGGTCACCAGCGGCGCCAGTCCTCGCTCACCGCAGCGATCGACGATGGCCTCGTAGTGATCGAGTTCCGCAGAGTCGAAGACTCCGGGCTCCGGCTCGATCCGGCACCACTCGACCGAGAAGCGGTAGGCATTCAGCCCCAGCGATGCTGCGAGTTCGACATCCTCAGCCCAGCGCGAATAGCTGTCGCACGCAGGCCCGGAGAACTCGCGAAAGATCGTGGGCTCCACATGCTCGGCGAACCACGTATCACCGAGCACGTTATGACCTTCTGTCTGGTGTCCCGAGCCCGCTACGCCCCAGAGAAATCCCTCCGGGAAGGCGAACGACATCAGGCGATGCCGTTCGCGCGCACGATGTCGGCGTACACGGCAGCACTCGGCTTC
>CALFIA010000174.1 GCA_937876275.1 uncultured Actinomycetes bacterium
CTGCGGTGAATCCAAGAGTCGATGTCATCAACATCGTGCTCAACTCGAGTTTTCACACTCTCAGCCGCATTCTCGCTTCGCGCCTGCTCCAAGAGCTTTTCTCGCTTGGCTGCGACCGCACCCTCGGCTGCCTCACGCGCCAGTTGCCCACCACCTGGGCCACGTAGGGCGTAGGCCAGCACGACTGCGAGTGTTGCTCCCGCGAGCGGACCAACGAGATAGATCCAGTACGCGGTGAAGTTATTCGCGATGAGGTCGGGTGCGAAGGAGCGCACCGGGTTCATCGATGCCCCTTCGAGAGGACTAGCCCAGAGCCCGGCGAGGGCGATGTAGCCGCCTACCGCGAGAGCGCCGATCGGTCCGATGTTCTGGGCGCCGGATGCGGTGCCGAGAATGACACTCACCAAACCCAGAGTCAGGATGAATTCCATCGCGAGCCCCGCCCATGGCGATGTTCCGCTCGCCGGGTAGGTCGCGCCATTGCTCGCCGAGACACCCACAACCCACTGCAAGAAGCCGACAGCGAGAAGTCCACCGATGATCTGGGCGAGGATGTAAGGAATAACGCGCCGCCAGGGAAAGTCACCGCGTAGGGCAAAGGCGAAGCTCACCGCGGGGTTCAAATGAGCACCGGAGATCTTGCCCATGAACAAGATGATCGCCATGACCATGAGGCCTGGCGCCACTACAGCCGCCGCACGAGACACAGTGCCCGGGTAAGCAACTGCCATCATCCCGCCGCCCGCAGCCACGAGAACAAGGAAGAAGGTGCCAAGAACCTCCGACAGAAGTCGGCGCCAGCCGTAGGCAGGATTCGCGAAGTCTGCCCTCTCGTCAATGACATCACGGGCCATGGTGTTCAAGGCAAGGTCGCTCACGGGGTAAGTCTCTCCTACGCTGCGGCAGAAGCAAGCAACACGACTACGTCGACCAGAAGACGCTCCGCAGGGCCGAGCTAGCGCTTTCGGGTACCCGAGACCCTGGTTCACGAACGTCCTTGCACATGTCCATCCAGGGTTAACCCTAATTTCCCCATCAGCGGGAACTCCGTACTCACTGTCGCCGTCATAGCGGGAAATTCCCCTGGATACAACCTTGCGCTTCAGTGAAGGAGCCCGTTCATGTCAGTAACGACTCACGTCTTTCGGTCATGCTCATGAGAATTAGACGAAATTTCGCCTTCGTCGTCACGGCGAGTTCTGTCGTTGCCGCGACAATGCTCGCCATCTCGGCAGCAACGGCGGGCAGCGCTGCTCAGGCCGCGCCCACGACATCCCAGGCGCCGACACTTGCAGCGCGTGCCGGCACGGTGATGCCCTCGTTCCCGCTCTCAACCTCAGGCAACATGATCGTCGATGCGTCAGGAAAGTCCGTCACGCTGCAGGGAGTCAACTGGTTCGGCTTCGAGACGGCGAATCATGCACCGCATGGTCTCTGGACTCGCGACTACATCGACATGCTGACTCAGATCAAGCAACAGGGCTTCAACACGATCCGCATGCCATTCTCCCTGCAAGCCCTTGCCTCGAACACGACAAGCGGCATTGACTACGCCAACGGCCGCAACGCAGCACTTGCCGGCAAGACTCCGCAGCAGGTCATGGACATCATCATCGACGAGGCTGCGAAGCAGGGCTTAATGGTGCTGCTCGATTGTCACTCGCTCGCCGATGACGGATTCATGCACGAGCTCTGGTATGGCCAGGGTGGATTCACTGAGGCTGACTGGATCTCCACCTGGCAGTCACTCGCAACGCGATACGCGACTCGTCCCAATGTGATCGGAGCGGACCTCAAGAACGAACCGCACGGCTCGGCAACGTGGGGCACCGGTGCGGCGAACGACTGGCGTCGAGCAGCCGAAGCGGCCGGCAATGCTGTTCTTGCCAAGAACCCTTCTTGGCTTGTCATGGTCGAAGGTATCGAAGGCCCGGTCGCTGGCGGCCAGGTGCTCAACCAGAACTGGTGGGGCGGCAACCTCGAAGGGGTGCGACAGAATCCCGTGCGCCTGAACGTCGCCCACAAGCTCGTGTACTCAGTTCACGAGTACGGCCCCGTGGTGTACGCGCAGCCATGGTTCTCGCTGCCTGATGTGGTGTCAGCTCTCTATGACCGCTGGAACACCGGCTTCGGCTACATCTTTGACTCGGGCACAGCCCCGATCCTCGTCGGCGAATTCGGTGCCAAGACAGTCGGCACTGACAACGCTGAAGGAAAGTGGTTCCGGCAGTTCTCCGACTACCTGAGCGCCAAGGGGATGAGCTGGACCTTCTGGGCCTGGAATCCGAATTCGGGAGATACCGGTGGCGTGCTGAAAGACGACTGGAACACGGTGAACGCCGACAAGATGGCCCTACTCACCCAACTCATGCAGCGCCAACTGATCAGTTTCCCAGGCAGACCCGCAACAATTCCCGCAGGAAATGGCGGAGTGGTGACGCCGCTGCCTAGTGTGTCAGCATCCCCCGCTTCGACGCCTACCCCCACGGCTTCAATATCCAGCGCTCTCTCGACTCCGACATCGGTAGGTATCACCGCCACGACGACGTATTCATCGGACTGGGGTGCAGGGTTCTGTGCAAAGGTCGATGTCACAACGACACTGAAGTCTCCGGTGACCTGGTCGGTAAACCAGCCGATCGCAGGAAGTGTCACTAACTTCTGGAACAGCTCGGCTCGCGATGCATCCGGTCAGAAGGTATTCACCGGAGCTAGCTGGAACACCTCCGTGTCGGCGACGTCGCCCACTTCATTCGGCTACTGCGCAGATCGCGTGAACACAGCTCCCACGCCGACGGCAACCCCGACTCCCGTCATCACTCCAACTGTGGCACCAACACCTGTTCCGACACCTACGCCCACGTCGCCATCGAATAACTCCCGAATCTCTGTCACGTACACCGTGACATCAGACTGGGGCAGCGGTCGAACGGTGTCTGTGGTGGTGCGCAATCTTGGAGCGACGGCTGTCAATGGCTGGAGCATCACGATGCCGTGGCAAGGCACGAATGTGGCACCGTGGAATGCCGTAGCCAGCGCGAGAAATGGAAGTGAGACGTTCACTAACGAGGCATGGAACGGGCAGATCCCGGCGGGTGGTTCTACATCATTCGGATTCAATGAATCCGGTGCAGTGTCGACACCTTTAACCTGCGCCGCAACAGTGGCTGGTGCTGCCACCACGTGTCGCATCGGCTAACAGGTCAACTTCTCGAGGGCGTCCGCCATCACCGCCGGGCGCCCTCGTGCATGATTCAGAACCTGCACCCCGTTTTTGTTCATCTAGGATCCCGTCATGACTGACACGCATAGCGGAGACCTGACTTCCCCCGAGGCCGACTCGGTCACGATCGAGTTCCTCTCCGCCGATGACGCAGGAATCCTGGTCGGTCTGGTCACCGAGGTGTATGGGGACTCCTACGACGCGGACTGGGTCTACCAGCAAGCAGAGGTCGCACGGCGAATCTCCGAGGGCACACTGATCAGCATGGTCGGCCGTGATGCAGATGGCACAGTTATCGGGCACATGGCGCTCATGGTCGAGAACGGCATCACCACAGTCGTTCACTCCGGCGTCGCAGTGGTGTCGAAATCAGCCCGTGGCCACCACCTGTTCACCCGAATGAAGGAGTTCGGGGCGAAATGGGCGTCGTCGGCCGGATTCTTCGGAATCTTCAGCGAGGCCACCGCCGCACACCCGTACAGCCAGAAAGCCAATGTGGACCTCGGGGCCGCGGAGACCGGCTTTCTCCTGGGCTGGATTCCGAAAAGCGTCGCCAACAACGCCGTGGACGGCCGCGAGGCGCACCGCGAGTCAGTTGCGCTGTTCTACCTGAAGACCAATGACGGCCCCGATCGCCACGTCTATGCCCCTGCTCGACATCGCGACGTCATCAACAACATCATCACGGCGACGCAGATTCACGGACACATCGCCATCGCTCCTTCGGACACAGAGGTACCTAAGCATTCCGAAGTCAGAGTGCAGGCCAAGGTCGATCACAACCTCGCGATCATCACCGTCGTCACCCCCGGCGCTGACATTCTCGAGGTTCTCACCTCGACACGCGACCGACTCGTAAATGAGGACGGTCGTGATGCCGTGTACGCGGACTTCCCGCTGGAATTGCCCACCACTCAGGTTGTTCTTGATGACTGTGACGACACCTTGATGATGGGCTTTGCCGGAGTCTTCCCCAATCAGCATGTTGGGGGCGGCGCGCTTCGACTGCAGTCATTGCACAATGTCGATATTCATGCGGGAGAAATCTCCACGGCATCCGCGCACGGAGACCAGCTGCTCGCCTACGTCATAGCTGACCTTGGGCGTACCCACGCCAACTACTAAGAGCCGCCTCGGGGAGCCGTCGTTGCGCTCCTCCCAAATCCCGAGCACACCGCGGGATCTACTGAACCGACCAGGAACCCGCGGAGGTGAAGTACGGCTGACGCTGACAGACGTAACCGCCCGTACCGTTGTTGGGCCACTGCTGCCAACTGGCACCCCAGCCGACGTACTGCCTTTCGGCGATTCCGGCCCAATTCACCCAACTCGGCGCGTTGTTCGCGCACTTGTCGTCGATGCCGCGCCCGTAGGCCTGCATCGGGGCCGTAGGAACATCGGGGCCAGCGGCCGCTACCGCGATGGACAGGCTGAGGCCGCCGTAGGTGGCCGCGTAAACGGTGCTGCCGACCGCAAACGCGGCCAGACCGATGTTACTGCCGAGCCCGTTCGCGGTGGTCTTGTTAGCAAACGTAGTTCCACCATCGACCGAGATGCTCAGGCCGCCCAAAGTGGCAGCGTAGACAGTGCTGCCGACGGCATAAACGCCGAACACGTTGCTGTTCCCGAGACCGTTGACGGCGGTCCTGTTGGTGAACGTGAATCCGCCATCGACCGAGATGCTCAGGCCGCCATTGGTGGCAGCGTAGATGATGCCCCCAGAGGTAAGTACTCCAGATACGAAGTTGTTGCCGAGCCCATTGCCAGTCGTCCGATTGATGAAGGTGGCACCTCCATCGGTAGAGATGCTCAAGCCGCCGTTCGTGGCGGCGTACACGGAGCTGCCGACGACATAGACGCCGTGCAGAAGGTTGCTCCCGAGTCCGTTGGAGGTCGTCTTGTTGGTGAACGTGGATCCGCCATCGGTAGAGATACTCAGGCCGCCGTAGGTCGCGGCGTAAACAGTGCTCCCCACGGCAAACACCCCGAGAGTGTAATTATCACCCAGTCCGTTAGCGGTGGTCTTGTTGACGAACGAAGTGCCTCCATCGGTAGAGATACTCAGGCCGCCGTACGTGGCGGCGTAGACGGTGCTCCCCATGGCATACACGCTGTTCACCTGGTCGTTTCCGAGCCCGTTGGAGGTCGTCTTGTTGGTGAACTCCATGCCGGCTTGCGCTACGGGGGCAAGGCCGACTCCACCGATTAGTACAGTCAACGACGCAACAGCTATCAGGACCTTACGCAAGTGAACCTCCGGGGCTGGATGCCTCAACGGAGCACCACGTTTATCCCCCGATTGTGCGAGGCTACTTCGCGCAGCGACAGACGGCGACTTGCGAACGCAAGATTAGGGCTACCCCTAATCCCACGAACATGAAGTTCTCGTCATTCTCACCTCACCGTGCATGGGCTCGCGGTGATGAAACTCAGCTGACGCTGGCATACCCAGCCGAAACCTGTGTGGAGCCGCCTCGGGGAACCGTCGCTGCGCTCCTCCCAAATCCCGAGCACACCGCGATGCTCCGCATCGCATGGAGCCGCCTCGGGGATTTGAACCCCGGACCTACGCATTACGAGTGCGTTGCTCTACCCCTGAGCTAAGGCGGCCTGCACTCGGAGGGGCCATACGGCAGCCCCCCGAGGGCTAGGGAATGCTACCCCAGTTACCTGGAGCTCAATTAACCGACGTGAGCCATGGGGGCGTCGTTGGCAGCCATGTCGCTCTTGGTCATGTTGACCAGAGCGATCCACAGGACACCAGCGACGGCGAGGATGATCGCACCCCAGAGGAAGCCGCGGTTGAATCCGGCCACCAAGGCGTCGGGAGTCGGGCCCTGCAGTTTGTTGTTGACGATGTAGGCAGTGGTGGCTGAGGCCGCGATGGTGTTGAGGAACGCGACACCGATGGCGCCACCGATCTGCTGGCTCGTGTTGAGCACTGCGGATGCCACGCCAGCGTCGTGATTTCCGACAGCGAATAGCGAGACAGCCGAAAGCGGAACGAACACCAGGCCCATGCCAAGGCTGATGATGATCAGCGAGGGCAGGATGTCGGATGCGTAGCTGCTCGTGGCCGTCATGCGCAGCAGCAAGAGCATGCCGATCACCGTGAGAACGAATCCACTTCCGGTGACCCAGCGCGGACCGAAGCGCGGCAGTAGCTGGCTCGCCACTCCCGCACTGATCACGATGCCTGCGGAGAACGGCAGGAAGAGGAGTCCGGACTTCAAGGGGCTGTAGCCGAGAACGCCCTGGAAGAAGTAGGTAAGGAAGAGGAACATCGCGAAGAGACCGATGCCGACGAAGAACGAGGCGAGATAGGCGCCACCGCGGTTGCGGTTCTTCAGGATCTTCATAGGGAGAAGCGGATGAGTCGACCTGCTCTCGATGAACAGGAAGATGATGAGCAGCAGAATTCCAAGACCCATGAAGGTCAAGGTCTGACTGCCTGTCCAGCCTTCAGCCGTCGCACGGGTAATGCCATAGACGAGCGACACCAGGCCCAAGGTTGCAGTGATAGCACCTGGAATGTCGTACTTGGTGTTGCCCATGGCACGCGACTCACGCACGAAGGGAATGGCCAGCAGAACCGCCACGATCGCAATGGGGATATTGACGAGCAGGGTCCAGTGCCATGAGGCGTACTCGGTGAGCAACCCACCGGCAATGAGGCCAATCGCGGCGCCACCGCCCGAAATCGCGCCGTAGACGCCGAAGGCTTTCGCGCGCTCCTTGGAATCGGTGAACGTGACTGAGATAAGGCTCAGCGCTGCGGGGGCAAGCAGGGCAGCGAAGAGACCCTGAAGGGCGCGTGCTGCGAAGAGCATGGTCTCGGTCTGCGAGATGCCGCCAAGGAAGGAAGCGAAGGCGAAGCCGATCAGGCCGATGATGAACATCTTCTTGCGGCCGGCGTAGTCGGCGATGCGGCCGCCGAGCAGGAGGAGGCCGCCGAAGGCGAGGGTGTACGCGGTGATGACCCACTGGCGGTCGGCGTCGGTGATGCCCAAGTCGTTCTGCATCGAAGGGAGCGCAATGTTCACGATCGAGGCATCGAGCACGACCATCAGCTGGGCGATGGCGATGACAACGAGCGCCCCCCAGCGCTTGGGGTCGGGGCGGACTGCCGAGGCAGAGGCGGGCGCGGCGGTGTCAGACACAAGGGCTCCAGAATGTGAACGGTGTTGAGTTCTGCAACCTTAGCACGTTTGTTGAACAGGCAACTTTCCTGTCAGGAGGTAGGTGTCGACGTCGTGGTCGATGCAGGAGGAGCCTCGGCTGTACGCGGTGTGCTGGTGAGCATCCCAGGTGAGCAGGCCCGCGTTGTCGAGCTCCCCGGCCACCTGCTGCGCCCAGGCATACGGAGTCGCCGGATCGTGCGTGGTGCCGATTACGAGAATCGGGGCGGAGCCGGCCGCCGTGACCTGGGTGACAGGCGCCGCAGCTCCCGACGGTTCTGGCCACCCGGTGCATGCGAGCAGCCCCCAGGCCAGCGAAGGGCCAAAGGTAGGAGCGTCAGTCGACCATGTCGAAGCGAGATCGGCGACGTCGGCGGCCGTGCCGTTGAACGGCCGATCGACGCAGGTCACGGCGTAGAAAGCCTCGAGAGCATTGGTCGCGTAGTGGCCCTTGGCATCGCGGTCGGAGCGTTGATCCCAGAGTTTCAGGAGCTCATCCGGCTGGGCCTTCGTCACTGCTGAAGCGAGGGCGGGGATGAGAGCGTCGTAGTCACCTGGTGGGAAGTAGAGATACGAGAGAACGGAAGACTGCGCGAGCGCTTGGGTCAATTGCCGACCGTCGGTGCCCACGAGTGGCTTCGCTTCGAGCCCGGCGAACCACTGCTGAATTTGAGTGACAACCTCGTCAGCACTCCCCTGCCACGGGCAGGTATCGGAATCGGTGCATGCCTGCGCGAAGTTGTGCAGCTCCCCTTCAAGTGCGACGGCTTGCATGCGCGTTGTCTCTACCAAATCAGTGCTTGCGGGAAGTACGCCATCAAGTACCATGCGTCCGACGTTCTTCGGAAAGAGCTCGGCATAGACCGCGCCGAGATATGTGCCATAGGACTTGCCCAAGTAGTTGAACGCCGGGTCACCGACGACAGCACGCACGATGTCGAGATCTCGTGCGGCATCGGCGGTTCCCATATGACCGAAGAGCGGTGACTCAGATGCAGCGCAGCCTTGACGCAGGCCAGCACTCACTTCTTCGAGCTTCGTGACTTCCGCCGGGGTGTCGGGAGTGGAATCAGTGGCAACGAGTGCATCCTTCTGCTCGTCAGTCAGGCATTCGATAGGCGAGCTATGCGCAACACCACGCGGGTCAACGCCGATCAAGTCGAAGTGCTGGAGCACATCAGTGCTCACGACCGCTTCAGCGTATTTCGCATAGTCAAAGGCACTGCCGCCTGGGCCGCCTGGATTCACGAACAACGAGCCCAGGTCACCATCACCTGTACTGACTCGCGACACATCGAGATCAATCGTGGCGCCGGTCGGATTCGAGTAATCGACAGGAACCTTGACCGTCATGCAATCGGCATTGCCGCAGTTGTGCCATGTCGCCGGCTGTTCGTAGAACGAAGTGAGATCAGGTGGCGGCGTCGGCATGACTGAGGGCTGAACCGGGGTGACAACCGGGGAAT
>CALFIA010000175.1 GCA_937876275.1 uncultured Actinomycetes bacterium
GTGCTCTTCCGATCTCAGGCAACGGCGGGGGTCGAGTGGATTCTGCATGCGGCGACTCAAGATCTCCCCTGTCTCGCCGAGGTCGGACTCGTGCCCTCGTCGCTGTTCGACACCGAACTTGCCGGCCGGCTTCTCGGTCGTGAACGGGTGAATCTCGGCGCACTCGTGCGCAGCGAACTCGGCCACGTGCTGGAAAAGGGTCACGGCGCCGCCGACTGGTCCGTGCGCCCACTCCCCGCGAACCAATTGCGCTACGCCGTCCTAGATGTCGAATTCCTCATCGAGCTTCGCGATGCACTTCAGTCCGCCTTGATCGAAGACGGTAAGTGGGAGTGGGCCGAAGAGGAGTTCACCTCGCTTCTTCGCTTTCGCCCGAGAGAGCGAGGCGAGGATGCCTGGCGCAAGACGAGCGGGATCCACGGCGTGCGCAAGGCTCGAAATCTCGCAGTAGTTCGTGAGTTGTGGCGAGAGCGCGATCTCGTGGCGACGCGATCCGACATTGCGACCGGGCGCATACTTCCCGATTCCGCCATCGTCGCAGCTGCGATCGCGCTGCCGAAGAATGTCGATGAGCTCAGCGCACTTCCGCCCTTCAGCGGTCGCGGCCAGCAGCGGCGACGCAAGACCTGGTGGGCAGCCATCGATCGTGCCTACGCGTTGCCCGAGAACGAACTGCCGGCAACGTCCGTTCCGCCAACAGGCCCGCCGCCGCCTCGTGCCTGGGCCGAACGTAACCCTGCAGCGTTCGGACGACTCGAATCCGCGAAGTCGATCGTCAGCGCGATCAGCGAAGCTCGTGGCCTGCCCACAGAAAACATCGTCAATCCGGAGCTGCTCCGACGGTTGTGCTGGGAGCCGCCGGCCGACATCACTACAGCGACCGTCAGAGATGCCCTGACCCTCGCCGGAGCCCGGGCCTGGCAGTCGACTCTGCTCGCCGACCCACTGACCCAGGCGTGGACGTCATCCGACGCTGATTCGTAGGTGCGGGCGGCCGGTCCGTGCTATTTTGTTACTCGTCGGTAATAACCGTGGGATGGGTGAGGAATCATGGGACGCAGTGTCCGCGAGGTCGTGTTCGTCGACGGGGTCCGAACCCCCTTTGCCAAGGCCGGTGGTGCCTTCGCCTCGACGCGGGCCGATGATCTTGTCGTCAAGAGCTTCCGGGAGATCTTGCGACGAAACCCGACGCTCCCCCCTGCTGCCATTGACGATGTCGCAGTCGCCGCCACGACGCAGATCGGAGATCAGGGGCTGACCATCGGCCGCTCGGCGGGCATCCTGGCCGGCCTCCCCTCGTCGGTTCCCGGTTACTCCATTGATCGCATGTGCGCAGGCGCCATGACCGCGGTCACGACGCTCTCTGCGGGCATCATGGCCGGCGCACTTGATGTTGCCCTCGCAGGCGGCGTCGAGCACATGACACGCCACCCCATGGGCGAGGGCATCGATCCGAATCCGCGATTCGTGGCCGAGAAGTTGGTAGACACCGACGCACTCGTGATGGGCAAGACTGCAGAGAACATCCACGACCGCTATCCGCAGATCACGAAAGAGCGTGCAGATCGTTACGCCATGGGCTCGCAGCGCAAGACCGCGGCTGCCTACGCTGCGGGGCACATCCAGCCCGACATCGTCCCGATCGCAGTTCCCTCCGGTGACGGATGGTCGCTCTTCAGCATCGATGAAGGTCCGCGACCGGAGACGACCCTCGAAGGTCTTTCCGGTCTCAAGACTCCCTTCCGACCGCACGGTCGAGTCACCGCGGGAAACAGCTCCGGTCTCAATGACGGTGCGACCGCCGCGATTCTGGCTTCCGAGGAGAAGGCTGATGAGCTAGGCCTGACCAAGAAGATGCGCATGGTGGGTTACGCCTTTGCAGGCGTCGCACCGGAGATCATGGGCGTCGGCCCCGTGCCCAGCACGGAGAAGGCACTCCAGCGTGCAGGCCTGTCCATCTCCGACATCGACCTGTTCGAGATCAACGAAGCCTTCGCAGTGCAGGTACTCGCCTTCACGGATCACTTCGGTATTGATGACGAGGATCCGCGCGTCAATCCACTCGGCGGTGCCATCGCTGTCGGCCATCCGCTCGCTTCCAGCGGCATTCGGCTCATGGCCTATCTCGCCAAGGACTTCGAGATGAATCCCTCGGCACGCTATGGCCTCACCACGATGTGCATTGGTCTAGGCATGGGCGGCACCGTGATCTGGGAGAACGTCAACTACGCAGGGAGCAAGTAATGAGTGAGACCGCAGTTCCTGAAGAGGTTGTCACCCACGCACGCGTCCGTGTCTTCGACTTGCCCCTTCAGGCAGGTCGCATGGCCCTGATCACTCTCGACAACGATCTTGACCACACTCGCCCCACCACCTTTGGCGCGCAGGGCCTCATCGAGCTGAACGAGGCCATTGATGCGGTTCAGGCCATGGACGACATCGTCGCAGTGGGCCTGACCGGCAAGCCGTTTATCTTCGCGGTTGGCGCCGACCTGTCTGCCATGGCCATGATCACCACGCGCGAGGAGGCACTCGCGGTCGGTCGCGCCGGTCACGACGCCTTTCGACGTCTCGGCGAACTCGCCGTACCGAGCTTTGCCTTCGTCAATGGCGCTGCCATGGGCGGTGGCCTCGAGATTGCCCTGCACTGCACTTACCGAACGGTCTCGACAGGTGCGGCAGCGCTTTCGCTTCCCGAGGTATTTCTTGGCATCGTTCCGGGCTGGGGCGGTGCGTATCTGCTGCCGAACCTCGTGGGTCCGATTGATGCGCTCGAGGTGATTCTCACCAATTCACTCACCATGAACAAGCAGATGAAGCCCGCTGATGCGAAGCGGTTGGGCATTGCCGACGCGCTCTTCGAGCCTGCTGACTTCCTCGAGCAGTCGATGCTCTGGGCGGCCAAGGTGATCACCGGAGAGGTGACCGTCAAGCGACAAGAGCCCAATCACGGCATGTGGGACATGATCATTGGCGGTGCCGAGGCGCAGCTCGATGCTCGTTTCCATGGCGCGCTCGCTTCCCCGTATCGTGCCCTCGATCTCGTTGCTGGCGCGAAGTCGCGGACTCGCGACGAGGGATTCGCCGCCGAGGACGAAGCACTCGCCGACCTCATCATGAGCGATGCCGTTCGTGCCTCCCTGTACTCCTTCAACCTCGTGCAAAAGCGCGCGAAGCGACCTGCAGGTGCACCTGATAAGTCACTTGCTCGGCCCGTCACCAAGGTGGGCATTGTCGGCGCCGGCCTCATGGCTAGCCAACTCGCCCTGCTGTTCGCACGCCGGCTCGAGGTGCCTGTCGTGATGACTGACCTTGATCAGGCACGCGTCGACAAGGGCGTGGGCTACGTGCACAAGGAGATCACAACACTCGTCGAGAAGGGGCGACTGAGTTCTGACAAGGCGAACCGGCTGACTGCGCTCGTCAGCGGCGTCACGGACAAGTCGGCATTCGCGGACGCCGACTTCGTGATTGAGGCAGTCTTCGAGGATCTCGGCGTGAAGAAGGCCGTGTTTGCCGAACTCGAGGCGGTGGTTTCCGACACCTGCATTCTCGCCACGAATACGTCATCGCTTTCGGTTACCGACATGTCAGATGGGCTCAAGCACCCGGAGCGAGTGGTCGGTTTCCACTTCTTCAACCCCGTGGCGGTCATGCCACTGCTCGAGATCGCGCGCGCGAAGCAGAGCGACGACGCCACGGTCGCCACGGCCTTCGCCGTCGGCAAGGCACTGAAGAAGTCATGCGTGCTCGTGCAAGATGCTCCGGCATTTGTCGTCAATCGCCTGCTCACCCGCTTCCTCGGCGAGATCACCAAGGCTGTCGACGAGGGAACTGATTTCACCGTCGCCGATGAAGCGATGCAGCCGCTCGCCTTCCCGATGTCACCGTTCAATCTCCTGGCGCTTGTCGGCCCCGCCGTGGCCTTTCATGTGTCGGAGACCATGCACGCCGCATTCCCCGATCGCTTCTACGTGTCGGACAACATGCGCAGACTCGTCGAGTCAGGCAAGCCCGGTATCTGGAAGAAGACCGGCACCGGCGGTCAGGCCATCGATCCGGAGGTCGAGGCACTCTTCGTTCGTGGCGACAACCCGCTGACCGCGGAGCAGGTGCGCGAGCGTGCCCTTGATGCGCTTGCCGATGAGGCGCGCCGCATGCTCGATGAGGGCGTGGTCATCGCACCTGAGGACATCGACCTGTGCATGATCCTCGGCGCCGGCTGGCCATTCGCCAATGGTGGAATCACGCCTTACCTGGATCGCACGGGCACGTCCGAGCGAGTGAACGGAAAGCGATTCCTGGCTCCCGGTATTGCCTCACTGCCTGTCTAAGCCAGCGAAGAGCGATCACTCGGCGAGCGGTTGCTCGCTTGTCTCCCGAACCTCAGAGACCGAGCGTCCGGCAAGGGTCTCAATCGTGCTCAGCGTGATGTCCTGTGCGGTCAAGCCTGCCTCGACGAGCAGGCGCGCCCGCTTAGCCTGTGGCAGGAAACCCTCATCGACGCCGAAGGTACGCACGGGACTGTCAATGCCCGCATCGCTCATCGCTTGCGACATGGCAGCGCCGATACCGCCGTGTCGGACGCCGTCCTCGATGACGATGACGAGCGAAGCCGACCTCGCCAGCTCGATGACAGAGGAATGCAGAGGCTTTACCCAGCGCGGGTCAATGACCTGGGCTCCATAGCCTTGCGCCGACAGTCGCTCGCCCACTTCGACCGCGACCACGGCCATGGCGCCGATTCCGACGACAAGAACCTCGCCATCACCATGCCGGGCGAGAAGATCGAATCCTGCATGTCGCTCGATTGCTGCAATGTCAGCACCGACAGCGCCCTTGGGGTAACGCACTACCGTGGGCGCATCGGAGATGGCCACGGCCTCGCGCAGCAAGAGGCGCAAGTTCGATGCATCGCGCGGCGCGGCGACGTGAATGCCCGGAATTACGCCAAGCATTGAGAGATCCCAGATGCCGTTATGGCTCGCGCCGTCGTCACCGGTAATGCCCGCTCGGTCAAGCGCGAACGTGACACCAAGACGGTGCAGCGCGCAGTCGAACAGCACCTGATCAAAGGCACGATTGAGGAAGGTGGCGTAGAGCGCCACGACCGGGTGAGCACCGCCCATGGCGAGTCCAGCTGCACTGGTGGCGGCGTGCTGCTCGGCAATGCCGACGTCATAGGTGCGCGTCGGGAATTGACGCGCAAATGAGTTCAGTCCGGTCGGCCCCAGCATCGCCGCCGTGATTGCGACTACATCAGAGCGCTCCGCACCGATCAGCAGCATTTCGTCACCGAAGGTGCTTGTCCAGGTGGGGCCGCTGCTGGCCACGGGCTTGCCGGTATCAGGATCGATAATGCCGACTCCGTGGAACTTCTCGGCTTCATCCTCTTCCGCAGGGGCGTAACCACGACCTTTCTGCGTGATTGCATGGACGATCACCGGCCCGGCAAAATCCTTGGCGCGGCGAAGTGCATGCTCAAGCTCGAGCTCATCGTGGCCATCGACTGGCCCCACGTACTTCAGGCCGAGATCCTCGAACATGCCCTGCGGGGCGACGATGTCCTTGACGCCCTTCTTCATGCCGTGAAGAGCCCCGTACACCGTGTGACCGAGTACCGGCGTGCGGTGCAGGACCCGCTTGCCCCAAGCCATGAAGCGCTCATAGCCGTGAGTCGTGCGAAGGGTCGAGAGATGGTGCGCGAGGCCTCCGATGGTCGGTGAGTACGACCGGCCGTTGTCATTGACGACGATGATGACCTGGCGGTCGCTACCCGCAATGTTGTTCAGGGCCTCCCAGGCCATGCCGCCGGTCAGCGCGCCATCGCCGATGACCGCGACTACATGATGGGTGCCAAGCAGCCCTCGCTGCTCCCAGGCCTTGGCCAGGCCGTCCGCGTACGAGATCGAGGTCGAGGCGTGCGAATTCTCGACGAGGTCGTGGACGCTCTCGGCGCGACTGGGATAGCCCGACAGGCCATCTTCTTGCCGCAGGGTGTCGAACTCCCCCGCGCGCCCGGTCACGATCTTGTGCACATACGCCTGGTGACCGGTGTCCCAGATGATGGCGTCATCAGGGCTGTTGAAAACACGGTGCAAGGCAATCGTGAGCTCGACCACGCCGAGGTTCGGCCCTAGATGCCCGCCTGTGGCCGACACCTTCTCGACCAGGAATGACCTGATCTCGGCAGCCAGTTCAGGAAGCTGCTCAGGGGTCAGCGCGCGAAGATCGCGGGGGTCATGAAGACCCTCGATCAGGCTGGGGCGACCACCATTCGACACCCCTGGAGTCTAGGCCCCGTCTGCTCCAGCCACCTGTTCAACGGCTTCGCGCACCAGGGCGACCTCACGCCGGGTGGCCAGGGCCTTCGCCCCCTGCGCCTCGAGGGCCTGCTGAATCACGGTGAGTTCCGCAGCACTGACGTGCTCACCCAATTCAGCACGCGCATGTCGGTACGCCTCTCGGGTGGCCTGGACGTCGGCCTCGCAGTGATGCTCGATGAGAAAGGCCAGGGCCAGTGGGTACGAGCGAAGGGGCGAGACACGCAGATCGGCCGGCCCTCGGTCGAGGAGCCAGCCGATCGCACGATCGAGGAAATCCGGCGCGACAACAGGCACGAGATCCTGGGGCCAGCCGGCGCTCATGATCTCTAGAGAAGCGAGCGCAGGACGTACTGCAGGATGCCGCCGTGACGGTAGTAGTCGGCCTCGCCCGGGGTGTCGATGCGCACGAGTGCGGTGAACTCACGGGTCCGGCCATCAGCGGCCACGGCCTCGACCGACACCTCGCGAGGCGTGGTGCCGTTGTTGAGCTCTTCGATACCGCGAATCGTGAACACCTCATCACCTTGAAGGCCCAGCGACTCGGCATTCTGGCCGGCCTGGAACTGCAGCGGGATGACACCCATGCCGATCAGGTTCGAGCGGTGAATGCGCTCATACGACTCAGCGATCACTGCCTTGACGCCCAGGAGCGCGGTGCCCTTGGCTGCCCAGTCACGGCTCGAGCCGGAGCCGTACTCCTTGCCGGCGAGGATCACCAGCGGAGTGCCCGCCTTCGCGTAGTTCTCCGCAGCATCGAAGATCGGCACGATCTCGTTGTCGGGATTCGAGAAGTCGACCGTGAAGCCACCCTCGACATCGGTGAGCATGAGATTGCGCAGGCGAATGTTGGCGAAGGTTCCGCGGATCATCACCTCGTGATTGCCACGACGCGAGCCGTAGGAATTGAAGTCGGCCTTATCCACGCCGTGAGCTGCAAGGTACTTACCGGCGGGACTATCGACCTTGATGTTGCCGGCAGGCGAGATGTGATCGGTCGTGACCGAATCGCCGAGCTTGGCGAGTACCCGGGCGCCGGAGATATCGGAGACGGGTGACGGGGTCTTGCCCATGCCCTCGAAGTACGGAGGCTTGCGCACGTAAGTGCTCTGCGGATCCCAGGCGAAGCGGTCACCACTCGGAGTCTGGAGAGACTGCCAACGAGCATCGCCCGCGAAGACATCCTTGTAGCGATTGGTGAACATGTCAGCGTCGATGGTGGCATCGATAGTGGCCTGTACCTCGGTGGCACTCGGCCAGATATCGGCGAGGAACACGGGCTTGCCCTCGGGATCCAAGCCCAGCGGCTCAGTTGCGAGATCGATGTCCATGGTGCCTGCAATCGCGTATGCCACGACGAGCGGCGGCGACGCCAGGTAGTTCATCTTGATGTCGGGGTTGATGCGACCCTCGAAGTTGCGGTTGCCCGAGAGCACTGAGACGACCGCAAGGTCAGCCTCGTTGACCGCGGCACTGACCTCTGGGATCAGCGGACCGGAGTTACCGATGCAGATGGTGCAGCCGTAGCCGATGACGTTGAAGCCGAGCTTGTCGAGGTACGGGCTGAGCCCGGCCTTGTCGTAGTAATCGGTCACGACCTTGGAGCCGGGGCCAAGGGTGGTCTTAACCCACGGCGCACGAGTCAGACCGCGTTCGACGGCCTTCTTCGCGAGGATGCCCGCACCGATCATCACTGACGGGTTCGAGGTGTTCGTGCACGACGTGATGGCCGCGATAGCAACTGCACCGTTACGGATCACGACCTTGTCGCCACCGATCGTGGCAGCAGCAGAGGCGCCCGGAACCTTGGTGAACGCGGGCAGAGCCTTCTCGAAGGCAGCCTTCGACTCACTCAGGAGCACGCGATCCTGCGGACGCTTCGGGCCAGCGAGCGAGGGCACGACCGTCGAGAGGTCGAGCTCCATGTACTCGGAGTACGTGGGCTCATGGTTGGCGTCGTGCCACAGGCCCTGTTCCTTGGCATAGGCCTCGACCAGTGCGATCTGCTCGTCGCTACGACCGGTCAGGCGCAGGTAATCGGTGGTGGCCTCGTCGATCGGGAAGATCGCGGCTGTCGAGCCGTACTCGGGGCTCATGTTGCCAATCGTCGCGCGATCGGCGAGCGGTACCGCGCCGACGCCCTTGCCGTAGAACTCGACGAACTTGCCGACCACGCCGTGCTTGCGCAGCATCTCGGTAATCGTGAGCACCAGATCGGTGGCGGTGGTGCCAGCGGGCAGCTCGCCGGAGAGCTTGAAGCCGACGACGCGCGGAATGAGCATGGAGACGGGCTGGCCGAGCATTGCTGCCTCGGCCTCAATACCGCCTACTCCTCAGCCGAGCACCCCGAGGCCATTGACCATGGTGGTGTGCGAGTCGGTGCCGACGACGGTGTCGGGGTAGGCCTGGCCGCCTCGAGCCATGATCACGCGAGCGAGATTCTCGATGTTGACCTGGTGGACGATGCCGGTTCCCGGCGGAACAACCTTGAATTCCTCAAAGGCGCCCTGGCCCCAGCGCAGGAACTGGTAGCGCTCACGGTTGCGGTCATACTCGAGCGCAACGTTGAGGCTCTCGGAGTCAGGAGTGCCGAAGTAGTCGGCAATGACGGAGTGGTCGATCACCAGCTCTGCCGGCGCGAGCGGCTCGATCTTGGCCGGGTCGCCACCGAGATCGGTAACTGCCTCGCGCATGGTGGCGAGGTCAACGACAACGGGAACACCGGTGAAGTCCTGCATGACCACGCGAGCAGGAGTGAACTGGATCTCGTCGGTCGGCTCAGCCGAGGGATCCCAGTTGCCCAACGAGGCAATCGTGTCGCGGGTGACGTTGGCGCCATCCTCGGTGCGCAGCAGATTCTCGAGCAGCACCTTGTGAGTGAACGGGAGTCGGGCGGAGCCCTCGACAGCGGAGATCCGGAAGATCTCGTACGACTGGGAGCCGACCTGCAGCTGTCCCTTTGCGCTGAAGCTGTCCTTGCTCGCCACGATGAGCCCTCTCGTTGCCGGAATTTCCCTCAGATTATCGGATGTCCATCTATGTCGGCCGTGAGGGTTGCCACGGTCTCGAAGTGATGAGTCATCGGGAAAGCATCGAGTGCCGTGAGCGAAGTCAGGCGATAGCCCTGAGCCCGGAAGATCGCCAGATCGCGTCCGAACGCGACCGGATCGCAGGCGACATAGATCACCGTGCGCGGCTGGCGCTCTGCGATCCAGGTGACCACGGCCTCCCCTGCCCCACTGCGCGGCGGATCCAGCACGACTCCGTCCGGCCGCCCGGGCGCGGTCTCCAGCCAGGCCGCAACGTCGGCCTCATGCACCGCCACCTGACGGAAGTCGTGCAGATTGCGCCGGGCATCGCGTACTGATGCCGTGTACGACTCGACCGCATCGACTCGACCATCGCCTACAGCCTCCGCCAGGTACCGGCTGAACAACCCCGCGCCGGAGTAGAGATCCCACCAATGCTCGCCCGGCTTCGCATCACCGCACACGAGTTCGACGAGTCGAGATGCAAGGGCCGGATGCACCTGCCAGAACCCCTTGGCGGAGATCTTCCAGTCATCATTGCGAACTCGTTCGGTCACGCGACTTCTGCCGATCACGACCTGCCCGTCAGCGACCACCGTCACCTCATCGTCGCTGCCTTGAACCGCAGTGATCGCATCATGAGCCTCGACATCGAGCACGCGGGCAATGGCGGGCATGCCCAGCAGACACTCCTCGGTCGGCACGATCTCGGACGAGCGATGGCGGTGCATGCCGGCCCTTCCTTCGCGATCGATGGTCCAGCGCACCCGAGAGCGCCAGCCGAGAGCTCTCTCGTCCAGTGCCTCCACGGCGTAAGTCGCGACTTCTTCGGGAGAGAGTCCGCCTTGGCGAGTCAGGGCATCGCGGAGAACGGTTGTCTTCAGTTCGCGCTGCACATCTGGCGTGATGTGCTGGAAGTCGCATCCGCCACAGCCGCCTGGGCCGGCTACTGCACATGCCACCGGCACACGCGACTGAGCCGGTTCGAGAATCTCGACGGCATCGGCGCGGCTGATCTTCGAAGTGACGTCAGTGACGCGAGCCATGACAAGTTCTCCGGGGATCGCATGACGCACGAAGAAGGTGCGACCACCCCAATGGGCGATGAAGTGCCCGCCGTGAGCGATCGTGCCAATGCGCAGCTCGATGAGATCGCCGCGACTTACCGGCTCTTTCACCCTTCTCGATCGAGGACAGTCTCACTCGACTCCAGCTGCCACGGAACACTCGTGACCATCACGCCAGGCGTGAAGAGGAGACGCGACTTGATTCGAAGGGCCGACTGGTTATGCAGCAACTGCTCCCACCAGTGACCCACGACGTATTCGGGGATGAAGATCGTGACGACATCGTTCGGATTTCCGGAGCGAAGTTCCTTGACGTAGTTCACGATCGGGCGAGTGATCTCGCGATAGGGTGAGTCGAGAACCTTCAAGGTCACCGGAATCTCGCGGCGTTCCCATTCCGCCTCAAGCATCTCGGTTTCCATCTCGTCGACGTTGACCGTGATCGCCTCCAGCACGGTCGGCCGAGTGGCACGAGCGTAGGCAAGAGCACGCAGAGTCAGATCGGAAGAGCACACGTCTGAACTCCAGTCACCGATGTTTATCT
>CALFIA010000176.1 GCA_937876275.1 uncultured Actinomycetes bacterium
CGAACTCACCTCCTGGAGCCCGGGAGTGAGCACGATCGATGCGCGACGCGCGGGAGTACGTCGAGAGGCGCGCTGGTACAGCGCGAAGAGATCATCGGGAAGGCATCGACTCAGCGCTTGACCGCCGAAGTCATTGAGAGTCAGGTAGTAGCCGGCGCGCGCGTTGAGATCGTTGTCACGCTCGACGACGGTCACCTGGTGGCCGTCCTTGAGCAGGCCGTGCGCAAGCGCGAGGCCGCTCAGGCCGCCGCCGGAGATGATGACGTGAAGTGACTTCTCGCTCATGATGAGACCTCCGTGCATAGGATCGCGGAATGACGAGGGCAATGCGGCCGATTCACCACATGGGTTACTGGGTCAGTGATCTGAACGAGGGAATCGAGAAATTCTCCGCCGAGCTTGGCGTAGGCCCATTTGCCGTACATGAGCACGTCACCTTTGCGGAGTTCACGATGGCGGGGCGCGACGACGTTGTGTTCGACCACTCCGCGGCTTTTGCTGCGTGGGGCTCGATCGTGATCGAGCTCGGCCAGGTGCATGACATCGATGACGAGCTCGCGCGCCTGATGGGTACGACCCCCGGCACGGTCAGCCATGTTTCGTGGCTCGCGCCAGACCTGGAGGCAGAGCGAATTCGACTTGCGCAGTTCGGGTGCGAGTTCATCAATTCGGCGAAGACTGGCCCGGTGTCGGTTCTGTGGGTCACCGGCGGTTCGCTCTTCACGCATCCGATTGAGGTGCATCTGGATACGCCGTTCATTCGCAGCATGCAGCCGAAGCTGGCCGGGCTTGCCGAGAACTGGGACGGCGTCCCCCTGACGCTGCCCATTCGCGAGGCACTTGCTCCCTGATCTCATGCGAGGGCATCCATGATCGGCTGGAAGTCATCCATCGACTCAGCAGGAATGATGTAGTAACTGAGGTCGTAGGCCTCGCGGCGTCGATGCAGTTCCTCCACGATGCGTGCAGTGTCGCCGGCGAGCACATGGCAGGCATGCGAGATATCCGATGTCGGCTGGTGCTCGGCCACCTTGCGCGCGAAGGGGCTCGTGGGCATCGCCAGTTCAACTGCCTCGGTCGGATCAGCCGCGCCTGTCGCGATAAGCACGACTGAAGTACCGATCTCCGGTTCGCGGCCCGTGGCGCGAATCCACTCGATCTTCTCGGGCAGAACGTCGTCGACGGTGCCGGGCTCCTTGAGCGTGTTGATGTTGACGATCTCCGCCTGGTTCGCGGCCAGGGTGAGCATGGTGCGCTGACTACCACCGAGCATGAGCGGGAGCGGCTGTTGAACGCTCGCCGGGATTCTCGGCATATCGGTGATGGTGAAGTGCTCGCCGTGCAGGGTGAACGGCTCGGTCGCATTGGCGTCCAGGAGTCCGCGAATGATCGCGACGTATTCGCTGAGTCGAGTGATCCGAACACCCGGGGAGTCGAGGGTGAGCCCGGCCCAGTCGTATTCGACGGGATTCCAGCCGGCACCGAGCCCAAATTCGAAGCGACCGTCACTGATGATGTCGAGCGTGGCAATCTCTCGGGCGAGGGTCGCGGGATGATGAAGATCCTGGTTCGCCACCATCGTCGTGAAGCGCAGGCTGCTCGTCACGGCTGCTGCCGAGGCTAGAGCTGGCAGCCATGACAGTCGGGTCACGTGCGAACCACTCAGATCAAGGTGATCGGTGAGTGCGAGTGTCGAGTAGCCGCGACCTTCGGCCTCGCGTGCCGCCTCGTGCAGGCCGGCTCGGTCGGAGGCACGGGTGAGCACTCCGAATCTGAAGTCTCGGTTCATCGCACGGATCCCGTGTAGTTCTCAGCAAGGCTCGTGCCGGCAGCGCGAGAGCTCGTGACATAGCGAAGCTGCGAGAGCTGAAGTTGGCGCTGGAACTCGGCATCCGGATGCTGCGGATTCTCGGTGTGCAGCATGCTTGTCATCCACCACGAAAAATGCGTGTAGCGCCACACGCGCTTGAGAGCTTCCTCGGAATAGGAATTCAGCAGTACGTCGCTACCTGTGGAGTAGAACTCGCCCAGGGCTTCATTGAGTCGAGTGACGTCAAGGATGGCGAGGTTGAGGCCCTTTGCACCCGTGGGCGGCACGATGTGCGAGCTGTCACCGGCGAGAAAGAGCCGGCCCCAGCGCATGGGCGCACTGACGAAGCTGCGCATCGGCGTGATGCCCTTGTCGAGTACCGGCCCGGTCTGCAGCGTCCAGCCGTCCAAGGCCATGCGGGTGGCCAGAGCTTCCCACACGCGATCATCGGGCCAATTCGCGACATCCTCGTCGGGGTCTACTTGCACATACAGGCGGCTGATGGAATGAGAGCGCATGCTGTGCATCGCAAATCCATCCGGATGCCAGGCGTAGATGAGCTCATCGGTGGATGGCGCCACCTCTGCCAAGATCCCCAGCCACGAATAGGGGTACACGCGCTCCCACACGGTGCGCACGTCTTCTGGAATCGTCGTACGGCTGACCCCGTGGAAGCCATCGCAGCCCGCAACGAAGTCGCACTCAACTTGCTGCGGCTTGCCGTCGACGTCGAGAAAGGTGATGCGCGGAGCATCAGTATCGGCATCGAGAATCTGGGTATCCGAGACCTCGAAGTAAATCTGCTGCCCGGCTTCGGCGCGCGCGTGAAAGAGATCCTTGGTGACTTCCGTTTGACCGTAGACCCACACGGAGTGACCGCACAGATCGCGAAAGTTGAGCTGATGACGTTCTCCCGGCCACTGCAGGTAGATGCCGTCATGGCGAAGACCCTCACGCATGAGGCGATCTCCGACACCGGCATCAATGAGAGAGTCGACACTGCCGCTTTCGAGTACGCCGGCGCGAATGCGTGACTCGCAATACTCGCGCGAGCGGTTCTCGATGATGATCGAGTCGATGCCCTGCTTGGCAAGTAGTTGGGAGAGCAGGAGACCCGAGGGGCCCGCTCCGACAATTCCCACCTGGGTGCGCACCGGGTAAGCGAAGCCGACAGGCGCGCCCAGGACCAGGAACTATTTCCGTTCAGTGGAAGCCCGAGGAGGCAGACTTCGACCGATGCCCTTGGCAGCAACGTGCAAGACAGGCACGTACCTGTCGAGATCCTTGCGGGCGGTACCCGTGACGATGCCGATCGCTCCGACCAGGTCACTGTCCTCGCCGGTCATCACCGGCACCGCAACAGAGAAAGCGCCCAGGGTGAGTTCCTCGCTCGTACGTGCGAATCCCCTTCGGCGCACTTCAGCCAACTCACGCCGAAGACGGCCGGGCTCGGTCATCGTGTGCGCGGTCAGCCGCTGGGGTGATTGGAGTGCTCGTTCGCGCAGGGAGCGACCGGAGAAGGCGAGAAGCACCTTGCCCACGCCCGTCGCATGCAACGGGAGGCGGGCCCCTGGCTTGCTGAGCACACGGGCTGAAGCGCGGCCGGCAACACGTTCGATGTAGAGCGCGGCATCGTCATCGAGCACTGCGAAGTGCACCGTCTCACCGGTACTCGCATGCACGTCCTGAAGGAAGGGGAGCGCTACCTCGCGCAAATCCTGCTCGACCGAGGCAAGGAGGCCCAGGTCCCACAGCCGCCGACCTATCTCGTATGTGCCATCTGCGTCGCGCTCGAGCATGCCGCCCGCCGTGAGCTCGGCCAGAAGTCGATGCGCGGTCGCAATCGGGAGATCGGCTCGTTCGGAAATCTCGCTGAGCGAGAGGTGCCGATGGTGCGCGTCGAAGGCGCCGAGGATCGCCAGCACTCGGCTGGTGACGGTGATGCCATTGCTGCGCCCGGCCATGATTTCCGTTCAGTGGAAAGTTGTGATTGGACGCTATCAGAGCGGCCCCTAGCGTGGGGAGGGTGAATCTGCCTTCCTATGTCCCGAAGGACGACGGCGCCACGCCTTTGGACTACCCCGACTACCGCAGCACGGCCCTGCGGCATCCGAAGGAGCCGCTCGTCCTTCTACCTCAGAATCTGACGGAGATCACCGGCCCGCTACTGGGCAGCGAGCGAGTGCGCCCGGAGGATGCTGATCTGACCCTTCGACATGACGGGGAAGCCCTGGGACAGCGCATCATCGTGAGCGGACGAATCCTCGACAGTGATGGCCGCCCGGTTCCCGACACCCTCGTCGAGATCTGGCAGGCCAATGCTGCAGGTCGGTACCGCCATGGGCGCGATCAGTGGCCGGCACCACTCGACCCGCACTTCGATGGCCTCGGTCGCGTCATGACGGATTCCCTCGGTCGTTACTCGTTCACGAGTATCAAGCCCGGCGCATACCCGTGGAAGAACCATCACAATGCCTGGCGCCCCGCGCACATTCACTTCTCGCTCTTCGGTCACGCGTTCACTCAGCGACTTGTCACGCAGATGTACTTCCCCGATGATCCGCTGTTTTTCCAGGATCCGATCTTCAACTCGGTACCGCAACATGCGCGCCACACGATGATCTCGTCCTTCAATCTCGAACGAACCCAGCCTGAATGGGCGCTGGCCTTCGACTTCGACATCGTGCTGCGCGGAACCGGGGCTACCTACTTTGAGAGCGAGGATCCCGATGGTGAATAGCCTTCCCCAGACCACCTCGCAGACGGTGGGCCCGTACCTGGCCATCGGCCTGACCTGGCCTGACGCCGAGCATGCCGTTGACCCCACGCATCCTGACGCCATCACCATCAGCGGCGTGCTGCTCGATGGCGCGGGAGAGGTGGTGTCCGACGGCATGATCGAAACCTGGCAGGCCGATCCCTCCGGCAGATTCGATCACCCCGATGATCCCCGCGGATCTGTCGCCGCCCCCGCAGGGTTTCGCGCCTTCGGTCGTTCGTACACGCGCCCCGACGGAAGCTGGAGCATTACGACTCTTCGCCCCGGCTCGGTTCCCGATGCCCACGGGGTCGCGCAGGCACCGCACCTGGATGTCTCGGTTTTCGCCCGCGGCATGCTCGATCGGGTCGTTACCCGGATCTACTTTTCCGACGACGCCCATCACACTGATCCGGTGATGGCAACCGTGCCCGAAGCTCGGAGGCGTACCCTCGTGGCCACGGCGACCGAATCCGGCTACCGCTTCGACATCGTGCTCCAAGGGGTGAATGAGACTGTCTTCTTCGACCTCTGACCCCTTCGCCGGCACCTACTCGTGCCCGGAAGCAGCCGCCATGGGCACAGCACTCTCATATCTGGGCTACCTGCTTCAGGTCGAGGCTGCGATTGCCGTCAGCGCGGCACGCGCCGGCCTCGTGAGCGCCGATGATGCCGCGGCTGTCGTCGCTGCCTGCACACCAACACTGCTGCCATTGAGCGAGGTCGAGGCCGGCCTAGTGCGTGATGCCACACCCGTCATTGTCATCGTTGAACGGCTCACGGCGGCTGTCCCGCCCTCGGCGAAGGCCGCCGTGCACGTCGGCGCCACCAGTCAGGATGTCGTCGACACCGCACACATGCTCTACGCCCGCGATGTGATCGGCGTGATCGTGTCTGATTCCGTGGCCATCGCCGAGTCCCTGGTCTCCATTGCTCGTGAGTACCGGGCGGCGCCGATGGCCGGACGCACCTTGGGTCAGCACGCTGTACCCATCACGATCGGAGCCTGGGCGGCGCTTCGACTGCGCGCGATCAGTGATGCGGCATCGCATCTACTCGAGGAACTCGGTACCTGCGGGTGTGTGCAGTACGGCGGCGCTGTCGGAATGAACGACGCGCTGGCCCAGCAGCTCGCCGTTGAACTCGGGCTCAGACCGCCCGTCACCTCCTGGCACACCTCGCGCAGCAATGTCGCCCGCATCGCTACTGCCGCCGCCGCACTGGCAGGTGAGCTCGGCGCACTAGCGAACGACATCGTTCTGCTGAGCAGCACCGAGATCGGCGAAGTCGTCGTGACCAACGCCGGTGGTTCGTCAGCCATGCCGGGCAAGCGCAACGCGGCGAGCGCGGTGAATGCCCTTGCGTGTACATATCGAGTTCCGGGAGCGGTCTCCACGATTCTCGCGATGATGCCGCAGGGCCTTCAACGCGATCCGGGCCGCTGGCAGGCAGAGTGGGGTGCGTGGAGTGATGTGCTTCAACTGACCGCAGGCGCAGCGCGGCATCTGCGCACGGCAATTGCAGGTATTCAAGTCGACACCGATGCCGCCGCGCGCAACGCCGCAACGATGCTCGAGGCGACCGGCGATGCCGGCGCTGCGCGGCTGCGCGATGCCGAAGCAGTCGTCAACAGATTGCTGGGGGAGTAGTCGTGGGCGTAGTTCTGTCGTATGCCGAGTACGGGCCTGCCGAACAGGTTCCGATCCTGTTCTCGAGCTCCATCGGTTCCTCGCGAGTGATGTGGAGTCACCAGGTCACGGCTATCTCGGCCGAGCGCCGCATGCTGCTGCTCGATCATCGTGGTCACGGTGAATCGCCAATGCCCGATGGACCTTATGAGATGAGCGATCTCGCCGATGACGTCATCGCGACGATGGACTCTCTCGGCATCGAGCAGGCCGACTTCGTCGGACTCTCGCTCGGTGGCATGGTCGGCATGTGGCTGGGAGCGCACTATCCGCAGCGCCTTCGACGTCTTGTGCTCGCGTGCACGACCCCGTACATGCCGCCGCCGGAGCTATGGCAGGAGCGTGCTGCGAAGGTGATGGAACAGGGCATGGAATCCATCCAGGATGCTGTCTTCGCTCGCTGGTTTACCGAAAGCTTCACTGCTGAGCATCCCGACCAGGTAACTCCGTTGCGTGATCAGTTCCTCACCACGTCACCGTATGGATATTCCCAATGCGGGCTGGCGATCTCTCGGATGGATCAACGAGCGACGCTCGAAGACATTCGTATGCCGACGCTGGTGATCGCAGGAAGCGATGACCCGGCCACGACCCCTGAGGTCTGCCACGATCTAGCCGCCGCTATTCCTGGCGCGATCTTCGCCGAGGTGGAGGCCTCGCACATTGCCGCGGTAGAGGCAGCCGAAGATTTCACCGAGCTCGTTCTCGAGCATCTGCAGAAGGGCTGACCATGGGTGATCCGATCGAGGGAATGAAGGTGCGCCGCCAGGTGCTGGGCGATGCGCATGTCGATGCGGCGCGGGCGAATGCCGACGAGTTCTCTGCCGAGTGGCAGGACTTCGTGACCGAGCAGGCCTGGGGTGCTGTCTGGACTCGCCCCGGACTATCGCTGCGCGAACGAAGCTTGATCACGGTGGCGTTGCTTACCGCGCTGGGTCGAGATGAGGAACTCCCGCTTCATGTGCGAGGTGCCATCAACAACGGCGTCACTACCGATGAGATTCGCGAGGTGATCATGCACACCTCCGTCTACGCGGGCATCTCTGTCGGCAATACGGCTATGCATGTCGCGGCGCGCACTCTGCGCGAGATGACCTCGTAGGTGGATGCGCAACAGATCAGGCTGAAGCACCCGCGGCTGATCTTCCTCGTCGCGGCCTTCACTGCCATCGCGCCGCTGTGCACGGACCTCTACCTGCCGGTGATGCCGAGCATGTCGGTATCGCTGGGAACATCGGCTTCGGCTGTGCAGGCCACCATCACCACAGTGCTGCTCGGCTTAGCCCTGGGGCAGCTTGTCGCGGGGCCGCTCAGCGATCAGCTTGGTCGCCGCGGGCCGTTGATTGTCGGCACCATCGCCTTCATCGTCACCAATGTGGCCAGCGCCTTCGCTCCGAACATCGGCGTGCTGCTTTTCGTGCGTTTTCTCGTTGGACTTTCCGCGGCAGTATGCGTGGTGGTCTCTCGCGCAATCGTCGCCGACGTCTTCCCGGGCGTCGAGGGAGCGCGTGCGTTCGCTCTCTTAGGTGCCGTCATGGGCATCGCACCTGCAGTGGCCCCCGTGATCGGTGGCTTTCTCGCAACGATCATGGATTGGCGCGGCATGTTCATCGTGCTGGGACTCTTCGGAGTTCT
The DNA here is from genome assembly GCA_937876275.1 of uncultured Actinomycetes bacterium. Classification (GTDB taxonomy): domain Bacteria; phylum Actinomycetota; class Actinomycetes; order S36-B12; family S36-B12; genus CAIKZY01. The sequence goes on from CALFIA010000176.1 coordinate 7,892, forward strand.
GCTCGCGGTGCTGGCCATTGCACGAATACCCGAGTCAATGCCCGAGCATGCGCGTCAGGAATCCGGTTTTGGCTCGGCTGCCCGTGATCTCGGCGCCTGTCTCGGCAACCGTCGATTCATGACCTTTGTCGTCTGCTCGGCGATGTCGGGCGGCATTCTCTTCTCCTACATTGCTGCCTCCGCCTTCGTTCTGGAGGACGGCTTCAGCCTCGGCACGACCGCTTACGGATTCGTCTTCGCGGCCAACTCGGTCGGGATCTTCTGCGTGTCCTTAATCGGCCGTCGGCTCGTCGGGCGCCTTGGCCCGGATCGACTGCTGTGGGTTGGTCAGTCGACAGCCCTGCTCGGATCTGCGATTGCCCTGACTGCGCTGGTCGTCCACGTGCTCCCGCTGCTGCTCATCGGCCTTTTCATCGCGATCGCCAGCCTGGGCCTGATCATGGCCAACACCATGGCCTTGGGAATGGCGTCGTCACCGGTTCGCGCGGGAGCGGCCTCGGCGCTGCTGGGGATCTCGGGATTCCTGGTCGGGGGACTGCTGGCCCCCCTGGCCGGACTCAGCTCCACCGGCGTGGCCCTGGGGCTGATGATGGCGATCTTCGCCGTCGGGGGGCTCCTCGTGCACCGCTTCATGCTGCCCGGTAATCCCAGCAAGTAGGACACTCCTCCCGCAATATGGGAAAAACCCTTGACGGAGTGATCTAGCCCACGTATGGTCCCCAGTCATGACAGCAGACCCCACCGCCCGGTTCTCCGTCGCCGGCAAGTCGATCATCATCACCGGTGCCTCAGGCGCCATGGGTAGTGAGGCCGCCAAGGGCCTCGGCGCAGCGGGCGCGAAACTGACCCTGGCGGGCAGTAATCGCGAGGCGCTCGAGCAGCTCGCCGCGCTACCGGAGTGCGCGGGCGCCGCCATCTGCGTTCGTCGCCCGGATACTCCCGATGATGCCAAGGCCATCGTCGACACTGCTGTAGGCGCCTTCGGCAAGCTCGACGGCATGCTCGTGGCCTCGGGAATGAACAAGGTCGCGATGATCACCGACATGGACGTCGCTGACTGGGAGTCCGTGATGGACGCCAACGTCAAGGGCTCATGGCTGATGTCGCAGGCGGCCGGTCGAGTGTGGCTGGAGCAGGGCACTGGCGGCTCGCTCGTTCTCGTGTCATCCACGCGCGGCAAGCTCGGCCACCCGGCCGGCTACACCGCGTACTGCCCGTCGAAGGCCGCTGTTGACCTCCTCGGCAAGACTCTCGCCGCGGAATGGGGCCCCTCGCAGGTGCGCGTGAATGTTCTTGCCCCCACTGTCTTCCGCTCCGAGCTCACTGCATGGATGTATGCCGACGACGAGAAGGGCCGCGCGACTCGTGAGGCGATGTTCGCGCGTATTCCGCTCAAGCGATTCGCCGAGCCGGAGGACTTCGTGGGTGCACTTGTCTACCTGCTCAGCGATGCCTCGACCTTCATGACCGGTCAGGTGCTCTACCTCGATGGTGGCTACACGGCGTGCTGACCTCCGCTTCGACCTCGATTCAGTCCGTCGCCGTTGTCGGCGCCGGGCTGATGGGTCGTCGCATTGCCGGAGTCATGGCACGCGCGGGCTTCCGCACGGTTCTCACCGATGCGAATGTCGAGATCCTGCCGGCAGCGCTGTCCGACGCCCAGGCCATGTGCACCGGCACGGTTGAGCTGAGCACTGCACCCGACATCGTCACGGCGGTAGCCGATGTCGACCTCGTCATCGAGGCGATCGTCGAGAATCTCGAGATCAAGCGCGAGGTATTCGCCCTGATGCGCGCGGCGAATCCCACGGCAATCCTTGCCACGAATTCGTCAGTCATCCCGATCACCGCGATTGCCTCGGAGCTCGCTGACACGTCGGCTTGCGTGGGCATGCACTGGTGGAATCCGCCGGATCTCATCCCGATTGTCGAGGTGATCCGCGGCGAGGGCACGAGCGATATCGCGATGGATCTCTGTGTCGATGCATTGACTCGCGCGGGCAAGCTGCCGGTGCGCGTCGAGCGCGATGTGCCCGGCTTCGTCGGCAATCGCCTGCAGCATGCACTGTGGCGTGAGGCGATCGATCTCGTTGCTTCCGGTGTCTGCGATGCCGAGACGGTTGATCTCGTCGTGCGCAACACCATTGGCCTGCGCCTGGCCGAGATGGGCCCGATCGAAAATGCCGACTACGTCGGCCTCGATCTGACCCTCGCTATCCACGAGCAAGTTCTCCCGAGCATCAACTCTGATCCCTTCCCCAGCCCGTACCTCGCCGAGCTCGTCGCTGCAGGCAGCCTGGGCGCGAAGTCGGGCCACGGTTTCCTCGACTGGCCTGACGGCTCGCGCGAGGCAGCAGCAACGCGGCTTGCCGCACACGTCTCATCGCAACTCAACGCTTAACACCACATCACCCATCTCGAAAGGACTGTCATGACCTACACCTGGCCGCTTGGCGACGCAGAATCACAGCTGGAGTTCGTCGAGCTCTCCCACTCGTGGGGCCTCGGTCAGCCATGCTGGCCCTACTTCGAAGATGTGAAGATCGAGCGCCTGCACGGCATGGCCAAGAGTCGCGTGCTGACCCAGAAGATCACCACGGTCATGCATTCGGGCACTCACATCGACGCCCCGGGTCACGTAGTCGAGGGCACTCCGCTGCTCGACGAGATCCCGCTGAGCGCATTCTTCGGCACCGGTGTCGTGCTCGACGTGCCGATGGGCAAGTGGGAGAAGATCATGCCCGAGCACCTGGAGAAGGCGGCCGAGAAGACCCCTGTGCGCCCCGGCGACATTGTCATCGTGAACACCGGCTGGCATCACAAGTACGCCGATAGCGCTGAGTACTACGCCTACAGCCCTGGCTTCTACAAGGAGGCCGGTGAGTGGTTCGTGTCGAAGGGCGTGAAGGCTGTCGGCACCGATACTCAGGCACTCGATCACCCGTTGGCAACGGCTATCGGCCCGCACGGCCCGTCCGAGGCCGCCGGTGGACTCCTGCCCTGGGCCTGCAAGGAGTACGAGGAGGAGACCGGCAAGAAGGTCGCCGACGAATTCGCCCTCTGGGAGCCCTGCCATCGCGAGATCCTCAGCCACGGCATCTATGGCTTCGAGAATGTCGGCGGCGATGTCGACCAGGTCACCGGCAAGCGCGTGACCTTCGCCGCCTTCCCGTGGCGCTGGCGCGGTGGCGACGGCTGCATCGTGCGCCTGGTGGCCATCACCGACCCGAAGGGCACCTACCGCATCGAGACGGGCAACAACTGAAATGCGCGTCACGAAGCATGTTCATGCCGTCGAATACCACCCGCCGTTCCATGAAGGCGTCGATGCTCGGCGCCTTCAGGGAATGGAAGTCGGCGAGACCGACGGCTTCTGGCTCGGACTCTCGGTGTACCCGCCGGGAGCTTCAGCCGGCCCTTCCGAGGTGATGGGAGAGTCGATCTACTTGGTGGTCAGCGGTGATTTGGTGCTCTACTGCGACGACGAGGTCATTCACCTGACGCAATACGACTCAGTTCACCTAGCCAAGGGTGATCACCGTCGGCTCGTGAACGAGTCCGATTCCGAGGCCGTACTCGCTGTCACGATCGCGAATCCGCCGAAGGCAGACTGATGAGTGTTGTGCTGACTGTCGCACCGACAGGCCCTATCGCCACGAAGGCCGATAACCCGTACCTGCCGACATCTCCGGAGGAGATTGCCGATGCGGTGTACGCGGCGTACCTCGAGGGTGCGTCGGTTGCGCATCTTCACCTGCGAGATGAGTTCGAGCGGCCCACTGCCGACTTGAATATTGCTCGTCGCACGATGGATCTCATCGAGGAGAAGTGCCCGATCCATATTCAGCTCTCCACGGGTGTCGGCCTCACGGTCGACTTCGAGGATCGCGAGAAGATGGTCGAGCTTCGCCCGCGCATGGCCACGCTCAATCCGTGCTCGATGAGCTTCGGCAAGGGTGAGTTCCGTAATCCGCCGGACGGTGTTCGGCGTCTTGCGGCACGCATGCGCGAGCTCGACATCAAGCCCGAGCTCGAGGTCTACGACACCGGTCATCTCGACGCCGTGATGCGCCTGTACGACGAAGGCCTGCTGGCTGAGCCGATGCAGTTCTCGATCGTGCTCGGAGTCGCCGGGGGAGCGTCGGCAACGCCGCAGAACCTGGTGATGATGGTCGAGCGACTGCCGAAGGACTGCATCTGGCAGATCATCGCGATCGGCAAGGCCAACCTGCAGCTGACCGGCATTGGCCTCGCCCTCGGCGGCAATGCGCGTGCCGGCCTGGAAGACACCCTCTACCTTCGCAAGGGCGAGATAGCGCAAGGCAATACGCCACTGGTCAAGCGCACGGCCGATCTTGCGCGCTCATTGGATCTGTCCATCGCTTCGGTTGACGAGACCGAGCGCATCTTGAGCCTGCCGAGTCGCTGACATGGGAATTCTCGAGGGCAAGACGGCACTGATCAGCGGCACCGGCCGCGGGATCGGACGTGCCGTCGCCCTCGAGATGGCCGCACAAGGAGCACGAATCTTTGGCGCAGACCTTGACGTGGCGTCCAATTCTGAAACGATTCAACTCGTCCGCGAGGCGGGCGGGGTCATGGAGGGGCTCGCCCCCGTTGACCTCTCGAATCAGGAGGGTGCTGATGCGTGGGTTGCAGCGGCTGTCGCGGCCTTTGGCTCCTTCGACATCCTCTACAACAACGCCTCGGCGCTGCGCCACGGGCCACTCGACACCATCGATCTCGATGACTGGTACTTCACCATCCAGAACGAGCTGCACATCGTCTTCCACTGCACGCGCGCTGCCTGGCCGGTACTCGTGAAGAACGGCGGCGGCACGATCATCAACGTCGGTTCGATTGCCGGGATGCGCGGCGTCGAGTTCGTGCCCATGGCGCCGCACGGCGCAGCGAAAGGCGGCGTGATCGCCTTCACGATGCACACCACTGCGGCTGGTGCCGGCCTCAACATTCGCGCGAACTCGATTTCGCCCGGCATGACACGTACACCCGAAACTGCGCAGTTCATCGACGATCCGAATGGGCCGATTCCAGAACTGATGAAGAAGACACCCTCGCGTCGCGTGGGCGAGACCAAGGACATCGCGAAGCTCGTCGCGTTCCTTGCCTCCGATGACTCCTCCTATATCAACGGCACGAACATCGTCATCGACGGCGGTGTGAGCGCAATGGGAGGGTGATACTGAAACCCATGTAAATAAAGGGGTTTTCAGTGCTTAGCGTTACGAAAATGGAACGAAAAAAATTGAATATTCGGATCGATTCCAGTCGGTTCCCTGGTTAACTGATCAACAAGGCACGTGTCCAATACCTAAGGAGAAACTCGCGTGAAGAAGAACCTCAACCGGGCGGTATGTGCTGGTGCAGCACTCGCTCTCGTCGGCACAACCGTCGTCGTTGGTGCGAATGCGGCCAGCGCAGCACCGAAGCAGACCATCGGCTTCTCGCCGATCGCTCTCGCGATTCCCGCTCTGAAGGGACTCTCCGAGGGTGTCAAGGCCGTCGGTGGCGGCATGGGCTACAACACCGTGATCCTCGATCCCAACTTCGATCCGATCAAGCAGGCTCAGCAGCTCACCCAGGTGATCAACTCCGGCAAGATCAATGCCGGCTGGGTCATCTCGATCAAGCCGCCGGCAATCTCCAAGGTCGCCAAGCTCGCCCAGGCCAAGAAGGTTCCGCTGGTGCTCAATGGCGTTCCTGCCGACTACGGCTTCAGCGGCCCGCAGAAGGGCCTCTCCTTCGCCCGTATCGACTACGGCAAGGTCGGCGCAGCCATGGGTGCCACGGCAGGCCAGTGCATCAACGAGAAGC
>CALFIA010000177.1 GCA_937876275.1 uncultured Actinomycetes bacterium
GCGTCATTCGATGCCAAGCCCTACCGCCGTCTGATGATCGAGGCCTTTGGCGGCAACGTGCATCGTTCGCCCTCCGACCTCACTGCGATCGGCCGTGAGCTCGCGAAGGATCCGAAGAACTGGAGTGGCTCACTCGGTATCGCGATCTCCGAGGCTGTCGAGGTTGCTGCCACGAATGAGAACGTGCGCTACGCACTGGGCTCGGTGCTCAACCACGTGCTGCTGCACCAGACCATCATCGGCGAGGAAGCACTGCTGCAGCTCGAGATGGCCGGCGATACGCCGACCCACATCGTCGGTTGCACCGGTGGCGGCTCGAACTTCGGCGGACTCTCCTTCCCGTTCATGCGCGAGAAGATGGCCGGCAAGATCAATCCGCGCATCATCGCGGCCGAGCCTGCCTCCTGCCCGTCGCTCACTCGTGGCGAGTACCGCTATGACTTCGGCGACACCGCGGGCATGACTCCGCTGATGAAGATGCACACACTGGGCCACGACTTCATCCCCGACCCGATTCACGCCGGTGGCCTGCGCTACCACGGCATGGCACCTCTCATCTCGCACATCTACGAGCTGGGCATGCTCGAAGCCGTTGCCGTACCGCAGACCGAGTGCTTCGCGGCTGCCGTGCAGTTCGCGCGTACAGAAGGCATCGTCCCGGCACCTGAGCCCACGCACGCCATCGCACTTGCGGTGCGCGAGGCGCTCAAGGCAAAGGAGACCGGCGAGGAGACCGTCATCCTCACCGCACTGTGCGGTCATGGTCACTTCGATCTCGCGGCCTACGACCACTACCTCAGTGGCTCGATGGTCGATGAAGAGGTGAGCGATGCGCGTTTCGCCGAGGCGCTGTCGACGATCCCCGAGGTGAATTTCGCGGGTTAGCTCGAACGTGAGTGAGCCCCCGCTGGCTTCGACCAGCGGGGGCTCACTCGTTCCCATGGAGGAGGAAACGGTCGCCGACTCCGATCCGATGCTCGGGCGAGGAACCGGACCGAGGTACGACGTGTCAAGACTGGCACTCAGTGCCTGACGGGATGCTGAGCCCTGGCTAGGTTGATCGCATGTTCGACGCCGCACTCGCCTCCGCCGTGCATCGCGCGGAGGACCATCACGGCCACATTCGCCAGATCGAGATCGTCACTGACTTATTCGAGGGGCACTACGAAGCGGTCACCACGGTTGACGAAGCTTTCAGGGGTGCGCTTCTCGGCCTCGGTGTAGCCGAGGCTGTTGACGGTGAGATCGTCGCCTTTGATGACGAGGTGTGGTGTATTCCCGCTGACGGTGTTCCGGTTCGTGCTGCGGGCTCGCTCGGCATGCCGTTCGCCGTCGTGGCCGAGGGCGGCGAGGAAATCATCGAGGAATTGCCCGCGGGCCTGACCTTCGAGGAAATTACGGAGCACGTCGATCATGTGCTCTCACTACTCGACAAGCACCACGATCATCTCGTCGCGGCTGTGCGTCTTGATGGCGTGTTCCGCGACGTGGTGCTGCGCAGTGAACCCGGGCAGACACCGCCCTACAAGCCGCTGACCGATGTGCTCGAACAGGAAGTCCGATTCGAGTTCAGCGAGTGGACGGGAACGCTGGTGGGCTTCCGCTTCCCTGACGTCAATGACGGTGAAGTGATTCCGGGCTTGCACCTTCACGCGCTCGCACTCGATCGACTCTCAGGCGGCCACTGCCATCGCGCAACAGTCGTCAATGCCGTGCTGCACATCTGGGTTGATGATGTCGAGATCACGATTCCTCACCCCCACCTCGGCACTGTGCTTGGCGGCTGAAGCAGCGTCAGGCCTGTGGCCCTAGGCTGATCGCATGATTCTTCATGGTGACATCTCGCCAGACTTCCCGCTTCTCGTCGTTGCTCTCGAAGAGGAGGCCGTGCACCTTCACGTGCACGAGCTGCCGATTCTGGTCACCGGCGTGGGCAAGGTGAATGCCGCGATCGCGGTCACGACGATCCTGGGCAAGCATCGCCCATCGCGCATCGTCAACCTGGGCACTGCAGGCGCACTTCGCGACGGTGTTACGGGTACTCACGTCATCAGCACGGTGCTTCAGCACGACCTGAACGACTCCGCGATCTTCGACATGACGGGCATCCATTTCGGTGCCGCCATCAGCCTCGAGTCAGGTGACGGGAGCGTGCTCGCCACCGGCGACCGCTTCGTCTCCAAGCCCGAGGTGCGCGAGCGTCTCGCCAAGGACGCCCATCTGGTCGACATGGAGGGCTACGCCGTGGCACGAGCTGCCGGCTGGGCAGGCATCCCGGTGACGTTGGTGAAGGAAGTGAGCGACCAGGCTGGCGATCAGGCCGCGAAGTCCTGGAGCGAAACCCTGGATGAGTGCGCAGAGTCACTCGGCGCGTGGGTTCACGCGCATCTGCTCTAGTCGCCAGCCATTAGGCTCGTCGCATGAGTGACACAGCGCCCCGCCGCGCCCTGGCGCTGGGCCTGATCTTCGTGGGCGCTGCCACTCTCATCGGCAATGGTGCTGCCTACGCCCTGAGCATGGTCGCCGCGCGAGTGCTCGTGCCGGCCGAATTCGGCGCCTTTGGCGCGCTGCTCGCCATCCTCGTCATCATCTCGACCATCGGCATTGCGATGCAGGCCCTGGCCGCGCGTCGAGTCGCCGTGGCGACGAGCAACCGTGGCGAGGTCGAGGGCCAGGCAATTCGACTGTCGATCTACCTGGGCATCGTCATCATTCTTGGCGGCATTCTGCTCGCCTGGCCGCTGTCGGTGCTCTTCTCGATTCCGATCCTGGCCGTGGTGTTCGGTATCGCCTCCTTGGGCTTCGTCGTCATCGGCTCGGCAGCGATGGGTGTCTCGCAGGGCCGCGAGGAGCACAAGCGACTCTCGGCCGGTTTCATCGTTAACGGTGCAGCACGCGCGATCTTCGGCGTGATCGGCGTTATCGCGTTCCGCAATGTCGAGGGTGCCACTCTCGGCATCCTGATTGGTTGCGCGGTCGGCGCATTCATCTCATACCGCATCTGCTGCCCGGGCGCTTGGTCACACACCATCGGCGCTGGCGGCGCTGCGGAGTTCGCGCACGTGGCGCACGCGCTGATCGTGCTGTTCACGCTGACCAATATTGACATCCTGATGGCTCGCATCT